>CAXMLR010000294.1:0-10992 GCA_964194275.1 uncultured Solirubrobacterales bacterium | reverse complement strand
TGTGATTGGACAGCGAGCCGTTGTGCACCAGGCACAGATCAAGGCCGGTCGAGAACGGATGCGAATGCTCGGTGGTGACCCGGCTTTCAGTCGCCATCCGGGTGTGGCCGAGCGCGTGGGTCCCTTCCAGCTCGCGCAGCTTGAAGTCGCGCACGAAATCTCGCGGCGGCCCCGCCTGCTTGAAGATCTCGATTGACCGCCCGGCGCTCATCAGCGTCAGCTCGGGATGATGCTCAGCTAGCCAGGCCTGGGCGGTCTCGGCGTCGGTGGCGATTGCCAAGGTGGCGTGCGTTGCGCGGATGTGCGGCGAGGACGCCCCACCGAAGGTCCGCTCGAGCTCCGCGGCGAGCCGGTCCCAGCCGGGGTCGGCGGCCGGCGCGTGCAGCGAGACCTTGCACGAGCCGATCGGCACCGGGTCACGGTAGAACGCCACGCCCGCGCTGTCTGGGCCGCGGTCGGAAAGCTGCTCGAGCATGTCGGAAAGATGCCCGCCGAGTTGCCCATGCAGCGCGGCGGACTTCATGTAAAGGCCGGCGATTCCACACATGTAAGTCAGCGTAGAACCTGGCGCAGGGCGCTCCAATGGCGCCCGCGGGCACACTTTCGCCGCCGAATGTGGAGACTGACGCCACAGCGCGGCTTGGCTGTGCACCGTTTCGGGGCCTGGGGTCCGTGGACACACAAGTTGTGGGAATGAGGGTCCGAGGAGCGAGCGGGGCAAGGACGCAGGAGCGAAGGCGCAGCAGCGCGGCGCCGAGCTCCGAGGACGAAGCATCCGCGACGCTGATCGGGCGCTTCGTCGACTGGCCCTAACGCCCCCCCCCGCCCCACGCGGCCAGCTGCTTTTGCGCCCGGCGTACTACCTGCAGCGCCTCCCGCAGCTCGGCCGTGGCGATCGGGGTCAGCTCGTCGGGATCGATCAGGTTGTCGGGAGCCAGCCCAGCCGTGATCAGTGCTGCGTGGTGCTCGAACCGCAACCGGGTGATGACCGAGAAGGCCTCGCGCAGCCCATCCGCCATGCCGCGCGCCAGCCCGCCGACGCTCGCCACCGCCTCGAGGCGGTCGAGCGTGGAGGAGATCGTGACCCCGTTGGCCAGGGCGTGAAAGCGCACCAAATTGACCAGTGGGATGATCGCGCCGTGCTTGAGATCGAGCCGTCCGGCCGGCTCGCCGTGCTTGCCGGTGGAGAGCCGTCGGCGGAAGCCGAGAGCCACGGGAAATCCGCTGGCCGAGCGCGCCATCAGGCGCATGAAGGCCGGGTGCTCCCGGGCGGCGCGGATCCGCTCGGTCAACTCGGGGGCCAGCACCAGACCGCCGGCGGCCGGACGGAAGTCAAACGACACGCTGGCCCGGATCAGGTGCGACTCGTCGGGCTGGTCCAGGCACTCGTCGAAGGTCCGTAGCCAGTCGGACTTCGACATCCGCCACAGGCGCCGGCCTGCCAACACCCCGTTGTTGTCCGATCCGATCCCGCATCGGGCCAGGCCGTCGTTGACGTCGGAGCCGAGCCGCTCGAAATAGGCATCGATCGCCACCGCCACGTTGGGCGGTGGGTCCTCGTAGGCGAACGCGTTATCCTGATCGGAGGCGAGCGTGAACTCACGCCGGGCCGCGCTCCCGAGGTCAAGCCACGCCCACTGGCGGGGCGCGTCTCCGTGGCGAGCGATCGAGAAGTCGATCAGCCGCGTCACCACCGCGTCGTGCTGAAGGCTGAGCGCACGCCCGAGGTCCCGGGGCGGGACACCCGCCCGCATCAGCAACTCGAACAGCTTGGGCAGCTGGGCGACGGCGCGGACCAGCTCGTCCTCGTCGGCCGCCCCCAGGACCACGTGCCGCAGGGCGATCGGGCTCCGGGTCTCGAGCCTGAGGAGGTCCACCGCGGAGATGAGCCCGCACACACGCCCGCCGTCAAGCACCGCCACGTGCCCTGCGTCGGCGTCGAGCATCTCAACCGTGGCCTCGATCGCCAGCTGCTCAACCGGCACGGTCCGCACTGGCCTGCGAGCGATCGCACGCACGGGCGCATCGAGCATGCCGTCACCGGCGCTCGCCGCCGCCCGGATCTCCGCGTCGGTCAGGATGCCGAGCTGCCCGTCGTCAAGGGCGATGAGCAACGCTGAGATGTCGGGTTCTCCGAGCCGTAGCGCCGCCTGGCGAACTGAGTCCTCCGGGTCGCAGAACGCGGCGGGGCGCATGATCGACGACACGGGCGCGGTGCCGAGGTCGAGCAGACCGTGGACGGTGTGACCGGTTACGGTGAGCCGTCCGCGCATCGTCGTCGCCACATACGCCGCCCCAGCAGGCGTTCCGAGGAGCCGGCGGGCCGCATCGGCGGGCAGCAGCGCGCAACGTGAGGGCTGCCGGGCCCGAACCGTGAACGTCGGGGCCAGCCCGGAGAGCAGCGATGGGTGTCCGAAGCACTCTCCGGGCTCGAGCAGCTGGATCACCTCGCCCTCGTGAACGAGCTCCATCGAGCCCGTGAGGATCATCCACAGCCACGCGGCCGGCGGCCCGTCCTCGACCAGCACCGCCTCCCCCTGCTCATAGTCCTGCTCGCGTGCCTGGGCGGTGAGCTCGCGCAGCAGGTCGGGTTCGATTCCGTCGAAGGGAGGCTGCCGGGCAAGGAATGTGTCCAAGTGCTCCATGTCGGACCCCGCAATTGTGTTCGCTTCATTCCTGGGACGCGTTCGGGGGACATGTCAGCCTAACCCGAGAATCCTCAACCGAGAACCGGAGGGGCAGATGCCGGACGACCTGACCGCGCCAGGACCATTCGAGGACGAGCTCAGCTACGAAGGCTCGGGGCTTCCGAAGACGACCAACTGGTGGGGGGCGTTCGTCATTGGCCTGGCGGGAACGATTCTGGTCACCGGGATCGCACCCGTGATGGTGACCTCGCTGGGCGCGGCCTCGATCCCGATCATCGTCGTGATCACGATCACCGGGTACCTCCTGTGCCTGTTCCTGGCCGAGCTCTCCGCGATGATGCCCGACCGCTCAGGGGGCTCGCCTTCGTATGCCTACCCGGCCTACAAGGACCGCTGGCCGCGCTTCGCCGAGCACGTCAATGGGTTTACGGCGTGGGCGTACTGGCTCGGGTGGTTCCCGGTGGCACCGCTGAACATGATCCTGGCCTCGTTCTACATCGTCGACCGGCTGAACCTCGACGCCAGCTCGACGTTCACTCCGATCAACACCCCGATCGCCTGGTGGACGTTGGCGATCTCGGTGGTGGGGATCCTGCTCCTGTTCATCCCCGCCCTGCTCGGACTGCGGTTCGGCACGATCTTCGCCACCGCGCTGGCCTTGCTGTCGATGATCCCCCTGACGTTTCTGGCTATCTCGTGGATCTTCCATCCCTCGGTCGTGCATTTCAGCCAGCTCTCAGGCTTTCACCACCTGGACGGAAGCGGCTTCTTCGCCAGCCAGTTCCACCACGGGTGGCTGACCTTGGCGCTCGGATTCTCGTTCCTCTTAACCTGGAACGTGATCGCGATGGAAGCCGCCGCGTGCTACATCGGCGAGACCCGCAACCCTGACCGCGACGCCAAGGTCGCGATGAACCTCGAGGGTGCGTACGGCCTGTTCATCTACGTGATGATCCCGGTAGCGTTCGTCATCGTGCTGGGCAGCAAGGCGCTCGGGAGCGCCGCCCTTGCCGACCCGAAGACGATCTTCGTCCACTTCGGGTCCGCGGTGTTCGGGGGCGGTACGGGCGGCAAGCTTCTCAACTGGCTGATCGCGATCATGCTGATCCTCGCGCTGGTGCTCTCGGCGCTGAACGCGATCACCGGGACGGCCCGGTCGCTGCACCAGATGTCGACCGACGGCCAGTTCCCGCGGTTCTTCCAGCACGTGAACAAGCACGGGGTTCCCGACCGCTCGATGATTTTCAACGTCGCCTGCTCGATTCTCGTCGTGTTCGCGGGTGGGGCGGTCGAGATCTACACGTTCTCGAACGTCGGCTACCTCGCCTCGTTCATCCCGGTACTGATCGGCTACTACCTGCTGCGCAAGCACCGTCCGAACGTGCGGCGGCCATTCAAGCTGCCGGAATGGATGAAGTACGTCGCTCTCGGGATGGCGGCTCTCTACGCCGTCATCTACTTCTACGGCGGTCCGGTCTACGCGAGCTGCTCGTGCAACGCGGCGGGACGGAAGACGCTGCCGTACTACTTCATCGGCATCGGCGTGCTGCTCATGTATCTGCCGCTGTACTACTGGAGAAAGCGGGACAACCGTCGTAACGAGGCGGCGGCGCCCGCGGTGATGCCGGCGGCCGGGACCGCCGCCGGTCCATGACCGCGGCCGAGGCGGTGCGCGAGCCGATGCCCGGCGCCGAGGCAGCGTTCCAGCGGATCCTGCTGGCCTCCGAGGGACGTCCGTTCTCCGAGGCGGCGATCGACCGGACGATCGAGCTCGCCTCTGCGTCGCGCGCCAGCGTGCACGTGTTCTCGATCGCCCGCGTGCATGGCGTGGCATTCGGCATGCCGAACCCCGGGCTGCTTCCCACCAAGGCCGAGTGGAAGGTCCAGCACGAGCTGGTGGAAAAGGCGGTCAAGCGGTTGCGGCGCAAGGAGGTCGAGGCCGCCGGCCACGTCCTCGGCACCCGCAAGTCGACCAAGCGGATTCTCGATGAGGCGGCCAAGGAGGGTTGCGACGTAATCGTGATGGCGGCTGACGCGGACCGCAACCGGGTAGTCGGCGACCTGCTTTGGTCCCAGGAGCCCCAACGCGTTCGCCGCCGCTCGAAGCTGCCGGTGATCCTGGTGCTCGACGACGAGGGTTAGCGGGCGGGGGGGCCGTCGACGGCTGCGGGTCGGCCGTGGAGCCGGGCCAGCTTGATCGCCAGCTCCAGCGAGAGCAGATCGTCCTGATCGAGGCTGAGCCCGGTCAGCTCCTCGATCCGCCCGAGCCGTTGGCGCAACGTGTTCGGATGGATGTACAGCGCGCGCGCGCTCTCGATCACGCTGCGCCGTTCGGCCAGGTAGCGCTCGAGCGTGTCCAACAGCGCCGTCCGACGCTTGCTGTCGTAAGCGATCAGACGATCGACCGCCGCCCGCATCCGGTCGTGCGGCGCCTCCTCCGGGGAGATGTGCACCAGGTACCGGTAAGCGCCGAGCTGCGAGTAGGCGATCGCGCCGCCCTCGCCGAGCAGCGCCCGCCCGATCGTGGCCGCGTCGACCGCCTCGCGGTAGGCGCGCGCCGCGTCGGCCGGCGCCTCACGCAGCTCGCTGATCCCCAGCGCCGCGCCGCAGCGCTGGCCGAGCTCCCGGCAGATCCGCACGACCTCCTCGGTTCGTTGCGGTCGGCGGGTTCCCAGCGTGAGCAGAGCGCGCACGGGACCCGGGCCGACCTCGATCGCGGAGTACGGCGCGAGTTCGGCCACCCCGCGCCCGAGCTCTTCGGCCGCGGCGAGCCATTTCCCGGAGGCCTGCTCGCGGCCGAGGGTGGGCTCCGCGCAGATCATCACATACGGCCCGGTGAGATCGCAGCGAACCTCTGCCGCCTTGGCCACGGCAAACGATGTGGCTCCCGCCGCCAGCGCCTCGAACAGGTCCTTGATGATGTTGGCCTTGGTCAGTCCCTCGATCAGCTCGGCGCGCTTAATCGCGATCGCGGTCATGTGCGCAATCGAGCGGGCGATCTCTGTGTCCTCGTCGGTGAACCGCTGTTCGGCCGGCGAGCCGGCACACAGCAGCCCGACCCGCTCCCCGCCGGCTGACAGCGGAGCGACCAGCAGGTCCGAGACCTCAAGATCCGGCCAGAGCGCCCGCGCGGGGGGGCGGTCGCCGCGGCCGTCGAGCGCGGCCAGGAGCAGGCCCGCGGCCGACATCGCGGGGGATACCGAAACGGCGTCAGGAGAGGAGGCGAGCATCTGCAGCCCGGTGCCGTCCGGATCGGTGCGGTACAGCTGACAGACCTGCGCGCCGAGAATCTCCCGGGTGCCCGCGGCGACGAGTTGCCCCAGGCGCCCGACATCGGCGGCCGCTGCCAGCTCGTGGGCCAGTCCGGACAGGCCGGTCAGCGCCTCGACCCGCCGCCGCTGTAGGTCGTAGAGCTGGGCGTTCTCGATCGCCCCGCTGACCAGCGAAGCGATGTGGACCAGCAGCTTGACCGTCTCCTCGGTGAACTCGTGCGGAGCTTCGGTGTGCAGGACGATCACCCCGATCGTCTCCCCCGAACGCGACAGGATCGGAACCGCCACCATCGACTGAAAGCGCTCCTCCTGCAGCAGCGGCACGTACTTCATCCGCGGATCCTCCATCGCGTGGTCGCGGATGAACTCCGGCGTGCGGTGACGGGCCACCCAACCGGTCAGCCCGTCCTCCAGGGGGAACTGCACGCGTCCGACCGCCTCCGCGAACACCGGGGACGCCGCTCGGATCGTCAGCCGGTCGTCCTCCAGCAGGTAGATGAAGCAGGCGTGACAACGCGTGGCGTCGGTGGCCAGCTCGATGACGCCCTGGAGCATCGGCAGCATCTCCAGCGAGGAGGAGACCAGCTTGATGACCCCGTACAGCGTCTGGTTCTCCTCACGGAGCCCACGCAGTCCAGCACCTGATTGAACATCCACCGACACCCGCTGATGCACCTCCTATGTGCGCACCGGACATGCTAGCCGCCACTAAGGGGTTCTCCCCGCCATTGCCGACCCGGCGCCAGACGGATATATCTCTGCTCATGCCAAAACAGCCCAAAGATGCCGACGACGTCCGCAGGGCCGTCAACGACGAGAACGTCGAGTTCCTGTTCGCCCAGTTCGTGGACATGCACGGCAAGCCCAGCGCCAAGCTCGTCCCCGCCCACCATCTCGATGACCTGCTGAGCGACGGCGCGGGCTTCGCCGGCTTCGCCGCGGGCGATCTGGGCCAGGGCCCCCACGATCCGGACATCGCCGCGATTCCGGATCCCGCCAGCTTCACAATCCTGCCGTGGCAGCCCAACGTCGCGCGGCTGGCCTGCGACGTCACAGTCGAGGGCCAGCCGTGGCCCTTCTGCCCACGGACGATTTTGCGCACCGCGCTCGAGCGCGCCGCGGCGATGGGCTACGAGCTGATGATCGGCGCCGAGCTCGAGTACTTCCTGCTGCGCCGCGGTGCCGACGGCAAGCTGGAGCTCGCCGATCCGCTCGACACGCTCGAGCAGCCGTGTTACGACATGCGCGCACTGACCCGCAATCTTGAGTTCGTCTCCACGATCTCAAAGGCGATCACCGGCCTGGGCTGGGACAACTACGCCACCGACCACGAGGACGCCAACGGGCAGTTCGAGCAGAACTTTCAGTTCGCCGACGCGCTGACCACATGCGATCGCTCGATCTTCTTCCGGTACATGGTGGAGACGCTGGCCCAGCAGCAGGGACTGATCGCCACGTTCATGCCCAAGCCGTTTGCCCATCTCACCGGCAACGGCTGCCACTTCCACATCAGCCTGTGGAAGGACGGTGAGAACGTGTTCGCCCGGGACCCCGGCGAGGACCCGCGCGGCCTGGGCCTCTCGGAGCTCGGCTACGGGTTCCTCGCCGGCCTCAAGGCCCACGCCAAGGCCTACATCGCCGTGACCGCGCCGACGGTCAACTCCTACAAGCGGCTGCGGGTGGGCGCTCCCACCAGCGGGGCCACCTGGGCGCCGGCGTACGTGAGCTATGGCTACAACAACCGCACGCAGATGCTGAGGATCCCCGCCCCCGGCCGGATCGAGGACCGCACGGTGGACGGATCCTGCAACCCCTACCTCGCCGCGACGGCAATGCTGGCGGCGGGACTGGACGGCGTCGAGCGCCAGCTGGATCCCGGCGAGCCCAACGAGGTCAACCTCTACGAGATGGAGGCGGCCGAACGCGCGGCCAAGGGAATCGAGCTGCTGCCGACCAACCTGTTGGATGCTACGCGTGAGCTCGAGCAGGACGCGGTGCTGCGTTCAGCGCTGGGCACGACGCGCGACGGTGACTACCTTGACTACTTCGTGAAGATCAAGCAGGACGAGGTCCAGTCCGCGCACGAGCAGATAACCCAGTGGGAGCTCGACCGCTACCTGCAGCTGTTCTGAGCCGTTCACATCCGTCGCCACGGACTGCTCTCGTGGCTCGAGCGGATCAGTGACGAGACGGTCTGGCGCTCGCGCCCGTCGAGCAGGCTGGCCAGCGCGATGAACGCTTTGGCCGTGGTCAGTGCGTCACCCAGCGCGTGGTGAGGGAGCTCCCCCGGCTGCCCGAGCACCGAGGCGAGCTGGTCGAGCGACACCCACGGCGGGGCCTCGCCGTCGCGCTCGCGCAGCCACACCCTCCCCAGGATCTCGGTGTCGGCGGCCGGGGGCAGCCGGACGCGCCGGCGGGTGAACAGCGGGCCGAGGAAATTTCGCTCGACCGCGCTGGTGTGGAACACGGGGGTGCTGCCGGCCAGCATCGTGAGCACGCGGTCGATCACGTCGTCGAGCGGCGGGGCATCGGCCAGGTCGGCCACCCGCAGCTTGTGCACGAGCACCGCTCCGTGCTCGGAGCGACGGGTGGTGCGAACCAGGGTGTAGAGCGACTCCCCGAGGACGATCCGCCCGTCCTCGATCGGCACCGCACCCACCGCGATGATGTCGTTGCGGCGCGGATCGAGCCCGGTCAGCTCCAGGTCCAGGGCGCACCACCGGGCCTCTCGCCACGGGGTCTGACCGGGTGCTCGTGCAACCGCGGCGAAGTCGGCTGCGACGCCCTCCGGTGGCCGGCGCAGCCTCACCCGCGCAGCCTTCGCTGCACGCCGGACACGGCGCGGAACACGTCGCGGAGATGATCGCGAGTCAGCGCGCTGAGCGCACTCGGCTCGAGCCGATCGTCGGGCCGGGCCCCGGTTGAGAGCTGCTCCATGTGGTGGGCGATCCGCAGCTCGTGCGCGAGCTCGAACGCCTCGGCCAGCGTCCGGGCATCCGCGTCTGTGAGCACGCCGGCCGCGGCGGCGCCGAGCAGCCGCTCAGCTGTTGTGCCTTCGTTCGTTCCCGCTGCCGCCCCCGCCCACCGCGCCAACTCGACGATCGGGATTACCGCCGCACGCCGGATGTCCAGGCGGTCGCTACGGGCGCCGTCTGATTGCAGTACCGAGTCCGCGTCGAAGCCGGTCGGAGGTGTGTAGGCGAGCGCGCGGCGGGCCAGCACGCTCAGCAGCTCGTCTCGGAGCGGACTCTGCACAACCGGCAGCGGGTCACGCGGAGTTCCCCACAGCACCCGGCGCTCGACCAGCACCGACAGCGTCAGCTCGTCGTCGAGGTCGGCCCGTTCCCACTCGTCAGCAGAGCGGGCGATCACCTCGCCGGGCAGACCGCAGCGGCCGAGAGCGGACTGCACCTCCTCGATCCAGCCCGGTGGTGGCGGTTCGCTGCACACCAGCGCGCCGCGGGCGATCGAGGCCGGGGTCAGCTCACGGCGGGCCTGGCTGCCCAACGCCACCCAGACGAGGCCGTCGGCGGGAAGCGTGGCGGTCGGCGCCACCAGTTCGAGTACGCGGACGGTGAGTGCATCGACGAGCGCCGAGAGCACGCGAGCGACCTCGAGTGCACGCAGGTTTCCGGCGTGCAACTCCACGACGATGTCCGGCAGCTGCTGCGAGACACCGACCAGCGCGTCGATATCCTTGGCCCGGGCAATCGCGCGGCGAGCGCCGAACCAGGAGCGCGGCTGCACCGCGAACAGGTCGGCGTCCTCGACCACACCGACCAGTTGCCCGCGCTCTGTGACCACCGGCGCATGCCGGATCCCGCGCTCGAGCAGCTCGAACAGCACCTCTCCGGCGAGCCGGTCCGGTGTGACGGTGAACACCGGCGTGGTCATGATCGTCGAGACCGGCGCGCTCAGCGGCAGGCCGGCGGCGACGATTCGGGTTCTGATATCTCGATCGGTGACGATCCCGAAGCCGCGCCCGCGGAAGTCGACGATCGCGCACGTCGCGCCGACTGCGGTCATCCGCCGGGCGATTTCCCGGATGCTCTCCATCGGCTCGCAGATCACCGTGGTGGCCCGGATCAGCTGGGCCACCGGCCGATGGGTCGGCTCCTGCAGCCCGACCGCCAGCTCCTGGCTGCGGGCCCGCTCGAGCAGCGGCCGGGCCACCGAGGCGGGGATCCGGTAGCAGAGCGTGTCCTCGGCGGCCCGGGCCTCGAACCCCGGGGGCAGCCCGGACAGCATCGCGGCGTGTCCAAACGTGTCGCCGGCGCCGAGGAGATCCAGCAGCTTGCCCTGGTGAGCGATGTCGACCGCGCCGCTGTGGATCACCCGCAGGAAGGTCACG
This sequence comes from uncultured Solirubrobacterales bacterium, assembly GCA_964194275.1. GTDB lineage: Bacteria > Actinomycetota > Thermoleophilia > Solirubrobacterales > Solirubrobacteraceae > Palsa-465. The sequence continues at coordinate 721 of CAXMLR010000294.1, read as the reverse complement.
GGTCCCCCGTCCTCGCTGAGAATGATCCCACGCGCGGGGTAGAACTCCATCTGCGTCTGCGCGACCACCTCCCCCAGCTCGTCCGGCGCGAGCGCGTCAAACGGGGGCCTCAGGGCGAGAAAGCGCGCGATCTCACTCAGGCCGGCGTCCAGCTCGACCCTCTCAAGACGCGTGTGGGCATCTTCCAACGGTATCCGGCCGGAGCGCCAAAGCGATAGCGTGGCGCGGCATGAGCGAGTCCGCTTCCTCGCTGCCGGGTCCCGGCCGGCTGGCCCGATGGCGTCACGCGCTCAGCACCGTCAACCCTCCGGCGGGCGAGCTCGACCAGGTGTCCCGCTGGTTGGTCATCAGCCGAGCGGGAGTCCTGCCGATGACGCTGACGGCCGGGGCGATCGCCGGACTGCTGGCCGCGCGCCAGCACGGCTTTGCCGCCGGCTGGTACGCGCTCTCGTTCCTGGGCATCGTCCTCGCCCACGTCTCCAACAACCTGGTCAACGACCTGTTCGACACCGACACGGGCCTCGACACCGGCGACTACCCGCGCGCCCTGTACGCGCCGCACCCGATCCTGTCCGGGATGATCAGCCGGCGAGGCCTGGTCCGCGCGGCAGTGCTGGTGAATTTGTTGGACGTGGCGATCCTGGTTGCGCTGATCGCCGCCCGCGGGTGGATCGTCCTTGCCTTCGGAGTCGCCGGCGTGGTCCTCAACGTGGCCTATACC
>CAXMLR010000293.1:0-2446 GCA_964194275.1 uncultured Solirubrobacterales bacterium | reverse complement strand
ATGGCGACGCTGAACAGGGAGGTGCTCGCCGAACGGCTCTCCGAGCGCGCGGAGATCACCATGGCGGCCGCGCGCGACGAGGTGCGGTGGTTCTTCGACCAGCTCGGTGGCGCCGTACTTGCCGGTGAGGAGGTCCGCATCCATGGCTTCGCCAGCTTCCGGCCGGTGCAGCGGGCCGCGACGGTGCGTCGCAATCCCCGCACCGGCGAGCCGGTGAACGTGGCGGCACACCGGGCGGTCCGCTTCGTTCCGTCGACCACCATCACGAACGCACTCCGTGCACCGGTGAAGAAGGCGGCGCCCAAGCGCGGCGTCAAGAAGTAGCCGTCCCCGCTGAGCGGAATCCCGACGTCGGCGAGCGGGTCTTCCGCGCCAAGTCAGGGACGGTCTGGCTGTTTGAGTTGTCGCGCTTCGTGCGGGACGGCACCCACGTCCAAGTCGAGCGGACGCCCGCCGAGTCGGCACCAACACACGCAGACGAGTGCCATGTGCCGATCCGTGATTCGCCGGGATCATCTCGTGGCCTGAAGACAATGGCCGCGGGGCAGCGCTTCCTGGAGGCGTTCGTGGCCGTCATGCGTTGCGCCGGACCCGTCCGTCTCGCTCGACTCTTCCCGGCCACCGCGGCCGCCGGTGCACCGCCCACGACCGGGCACGAGCGGTGGCGACGGCGATGAACGTGCTCGCGATGGGACTGACCAATGCCGGCTGAGCCCGGCCGCTCGGAGGTGGACGATCTCCAGCGCGCGGTCCGCCCTCAGCGCACCCAGCGACTTCGCAGACTCGCTCGGAGACTGTGAGTCCGCGCCCGGCTGTCGCGAGTGGCCCGCCATGGCGCGGTTGGGCTACGCGGAGACCGTGATGCGGGCGCCCACGAGGGCATTGGCGAGCGCCTCGGCCTCGGGCAGGCCCGACAGGTCGACCCCGTGGCTCACGCCCAAGAATTCCATCCCCAAGGGGTGGCCGGCGGCGTCGTAATCGACCAGGCGGGCGTCGTCGATGTGGTCGGTGCGGTCCAGGCGACCGGTGCGGAGGCGGACGTAGACGGCGTCCGCGTCGGGGGCGTACTCAACCGCTGGGTAGCGGGGAGCGGCCTCCGGAGGGTCAGCGGCGGCCAGGGTACGGGCACGGGCCATGCCGTGACGATACGCGGCGGGCGGGCGCCCCGGCCACCACGACGACGACGCGACGCCCGCCGGAGGAGCCTGTGATCAGGTCGGTGGGCAGGTCAGCCTTGCTCGGTTCTCGCGTGGCCGGGGCGGCCCTGGACAGCCTCGACGTCGGCGCGGAGGATTCCGCGCTCGGCCAGGCGTCGGCGGTGCCACTTCACACCCGCATCGTCAGACAGCGGAGGCCAGCATCGGTAGCTGAGGGTTGGCACCATCGACGCGATCGCTCATCAGCATGTCCACGGCGACAGCGCTCATGGGCCGGGCGAAGTAGTTGCCCTGGCAGGCGTCACAGCCGAGGGCGCCAACCTCCTCATACTGGCGCAGGGTCTCGACTCCCTCGGCGACCACGGTGAGCCCCAGGGCATGGGCGAGGCTGACGATCGCCGACACGATGGCGTGACTGGCTCGGTCCTGGCCCAACTCGGCGATGAACCCCTGGTCGATCTTCACGACGTCCACGGGGAACTGCTTGAGGTAGCTGAGTGAGGAGTAGCCGGTCCCGAAGTCATCGAGGGCCAGCGTCACTCCCAGGCTCTTCAGATCCCTGAGGACCAGGAGTGCACGCTCGCTGTCCTGGACGAAGATATTCTCGGTCACCTCAAGGGTGAGCCACCTGGAATCGGTCTGGGTGGTGAGCAGGAGGTTCTCGATCCTGCCCGCGAAGTCCGGAGACATGAGTTGTTCTGGCGACACGTTGACGGACATGGCGAGGTCGTCGATCCGGTAATGGTCACGCCAGTGGCGCAGGTCTGGACAGGCCTGTTCGAGGACCCACTGGCCAATCTCGGTGATGCTGCCGGTCTGCTCGGCGATGGGGATGAGTGTGGCCGCCGGCATCAGTCCGAGCGATGGATGAGCCCAACGCACCAGGGCCTCAACCCCGGCGACGCGGCAATCCACGGTCTTGACGATTGGCTGGTATTCCAGCCGCAGCTGGCCAGTGCGACAGGCACGCCGCACGTCGCGCTGCAGGGATGCTCGGTGGCCGATCAGCCGCAGCGCGCTGTCATCGAAGGCTTGATGGCGGGCGCCACCGCGGCGCTTCGCTGCGTACATCGCCCTGTCGGCGTTGTCCAGCACCGCCTCGGGGATGTGGTCGGCCGAACCCGCGAACGCGATGCCGATGCTGGCGGTGGTGGTCACCTCGGCGTGCGACAGGAGGAATGGTTCCGCGAGCGCGGCCTCCATCCGAGCCGCAATCGCTTCCACCGGCGCTCCAGCGGCGACGTCCTCGCACAGGATGACGAACTCGTCGCCGGACAGGCGGGCCAGAG
>CAXMLR010000292.1:0-4513 GCA_964194275.1 uncultured Solirubrobacterales bacterium | reverse complement strand
GCCGTCTGCGGTCGGGACCGGCGCGGGGCTGCTCGCGGCGCTCGAGATCGAGGTCGACCCCGCGCCCGCACCGGACGAGGTCTGCGGCGGGATCATCAGCGTCGAGCCGGCAGTTATCTGCGAGTCGACGCTGAGGCCGTTGGCGGCCGCGAGCTGACCGACGCTGAGACCGTCGGCGGCAGCGACCGAGTAGAGCGATTCACCGGCGATGACAGTGTGGGCGAATGCGGCCGAAGCGGCGGCGGGGGCGGCCAGCGCGAGCGCGGCCGAGAGCGGAAGGAGTATTCGCAGATGCATGTCCGCCAGTCTTGCGGTCAGAGCCGTCGCCGTGAACTACTGCAGTCCTTTTTTCAGTGTGCAAGATCGCGTTCAGGCGTTTGCCACGGCGACCAGCGATTTTCCGTGCACACAGAACGATCCGTCGGCCGCCGCGTAAGGCTCCACCAGGGCGGCGATGCGACGCTCGATCTCACCCTGCTCGTCCTCGCTCAGCTCGCTCCAGACGCCGCTGAAGGCGCAGGAGAGATCGAGCGTCTCATCGAGGTAGGCCTTCACGTTCGGGTAGGCACGCTCGAGCGCGACCGCCTCGACGCTCACCTCCAGGAAGCCGGCGCCCTCAAGCAGTTCGGTCAACGCGCCCGGAACCGCCAGTGCGAACATGCCCGATCGGCCCGCCGCTCGAGGCTCAGCACGACCCATCGCCACCAGCGCCTCGGTGGGAATCGTGGCCCAGGGATTCTCGCCCGGACCGTCCCACACCGCCAGCGCGAACCGCCCGCCCGGACGGAGCACTCGGCGCGCCTCTCGCGCGCCCGCCTCCGGGTCGACGGCGAGCATCAGCCCCCACCGGCAGAGGATCGCGTCAACATCGGCAGTCGGCAGGTCGATCCATTCGAGATCAAGCTGGCGAAACTCGACGTTCGACACGTTCAACTCCTGCGCCCGGGCGCGCGCGACCTCGAGCATGGCTCCGGCCGCGTCGCTGGAGATCAGCGTGCCGCCGGGCTGAATCAGTTCGGCGGCCAGAAACCCGGTGTCCCCTGGGCCGGCGGCGAGCTCCAACACCCGCCAGCCCGGCTGCAGCCGCAGATGGTCGATCAGCCAGGCGGAGACGGGCATGCCCCAATCGCGGATCTCCGTCGCGCGCCGGCCCCAGCCGGGCGCAGCCTGCTCCCACATCTCCTGCATGCCGGCCCGAATCTCGTTGGGGTCGCTCTCGGTCACCGTCGTCTCTGCACCGCCAGCCGGCGGGTGATCTCGCGGAACGCGTCCTCGATCTGCGTGCTCAGTCGCTGGCGGAAGATCGCCATCAGCGCCTCCGAGGCGATCGGCCGCAGCCGCTCGAGCGCTTCCTCGATCTCCGGCCAACGCTCGGGTGGCATGTCCGCCTGCTCGAATGGCTTCCACACCTCCTGTAGGAACAGCCTGACGAACGAACGAGACACCGAGTCGGAGTGACGCTCGATCTCCGCAAGGATCAGCAGCGCGCTCTGCAGCGAGATGCCGCGTGCCACCACCTCCTCGGCCACCGCCAGGAGCGAGGGGCTCGGCACCTCGTACTGGTCGTTGCCCACGGGCATCAGCACGCCCAGCTTCTGCGCCTTGCCGAGCACCTCGGGCGCGTCCTCGGCGCTGACGCGGAAGCGCTGTCCGAGCTCGGCCAGCGTCAACGTCTCGGCTCGCTCGGCCGGGACCGGGGCGCTCAGCGCCGCCTTGAAACGCAGCAGCCGCTCGGCGGTCCCCTGCGAGTCCTGCAGCAGTCGCTTGATCCCGTTGAGGTTAAACCCGTCGTCCTGAAGCTCCCGGATCAGGCGCAGCTGCGCCGCGTGCTCAGGGCCGTAGTAGCCGACCCGGAGCCGTACCTCGGGCGGGGCCAGCAGCCCCCGGGCCTGGTGGGCCCGGATGTTCCGCACCGACATGCCGGATTCTGCCGCCAGCTGCTCGATGGTCAGCTGATTCGGGGAATCGGCAACCTCTAGCCGGCGGACCGAGGACACCGGTTGATCATACGGTTCAGATCAGCTCACGCCGCAACAGCTTGCCCGAGGTGGTCCGGGGCAGCGCCCGCGCGAGCTCGAACGCCTTGGGGACCTTGAAGCCGGCAAGCCGCGCGGCGCAGAACTTCCGCAGCTCCTCGGGTCGCAGCTGCGCTCCCTCACGGGGCACGATCCTGGCGATCACCGCCTCGCCCCACTCCGGGTCCGCCCGCGGGTGCACGGCGGCATCGGCGACGTCGGGGTGCTCGAGCAGCACGGCCTCGATCTCGGCCGGGGACACGTTCTCACCCCCGGTGACGATCGTGTCGGACTTGCGTCCGATGATCTGCAGGCGCGCGCGCTCGTCGAAGCGCCCGAGGTCTCCGGTGTGCAGCCAGCCGTCCGGACAAAGCGAGCCCGCCGCGACGATCGGACCGCGCACCAGGATCTCGTCCTCGCACGTGCTCAGCTGCACCCCGGGCAGCGGCCAGCCGAACGTGGCGATCTGCGAGCACGCCTCGGTCATGCCATAACTCGGGGCGACCGGAACGCCGGCCGCCCGCGCGCGCTCGAGCAGCGCCGGCGCGATCGGACCGCCGCCGAGCAGCGCCCAGCGCAGCGTCGGCGGGTGCGAGAGACCCGCGTCGAGTAGCCGCGCGAGCATCGTCGGCACCAGCGAGACGAGCGTGATCCGCCGCGCTGGGTCGGTCAGCTCGCCCAGCACCGCCTCGGTGTCGAAGCGGCCGTGAAGGACAGCGGTGGTGGCGTAGATCGCGCTGCGAATCGGAATCGAGAGCCCGCCCACATGGGTCAGCGGCATCGGGCACAGCCACCGCTCGTCGGGGTCGAGTCCCAGCGCCACCGCCGAGCCGAGCGCGCTGGCCAGGAAGTTGCCGTGGCTGAGCTCGACCGGTTTGGGGGCGGAGGTCGTGCCCGACGTGTGCATGATCGCCACGGGCGGATCGCCGGCGAACACGCTCGGCGTCCCTGAGGCGCCGGATCCACTGAGCGGCTCGGTGACGACAACGCTCGCCCCCGCCAGCCGCTGCGCGCGCTCAGCCTCGCCCAGCCGCAGGTCGATCGGCACGACCGGATGGCCGCTGAGCAGGCAACCGTGCAACGCGATCACGAACTCCTCGCCCGCCGGGAGCGCGAGCGCGACCCGAGCTCCCGGTTCGGGTGCCAGCCGCTCGAGCGCGCCTGCGGCTGAGACTGCAGCCTGCGAGCACTCCGCATAGGTGAAGCTACGCTCGGGACCTTCGATCGCAACCCGGTCGGGATGCTTGGCCGCAGCCATGTGGATCCAGAAGGGCATGACCGAACGGTAGTCTCAGGCGCCGCCCCCACGTCACCAGGAGGATTCGTTCTTGTCCGTCACCTGGCATTCCGAGGGCGAGTACGCGGACATCCGCTACGAGCTCTCGGCCGGCGATGACGCCGGCATCGCCAAGATCACCATCAACCGCCCCGAGGTGCGCAACGCGTTCCGTCCGGAGACGGTTGTCGAGCTGATCGACGCGTTCGAGCGCGCGCGTGAGGACGAGTCCGTCGGCGTGGTCATCCTCACCGGAGAGGGACCCGACGCGTTCTGCTCGGGCGGCGATCAGCGCGTCCGCGGCGAGCGCGGCGGCTATGTCACCGGCGCTGACCCGGCGGCCGCCGCGGCCGGGCACAAGCAGGTCGGGCGCTTTCACGTCACCGACCTGCACATCCAGATCCGTCGCATGCCCAAGCCCGTGGTGGCGATGGTCGCGGGCTACGCGATCGGGGGCGGCCACGTCCTGCACGTCATCTGCGATCTGACGATCGCCGCTGAGAACGCTCGCTTTGGCCAAACCGGACCGAAGGTCGGCTCGTTCGACGGCGGCTTTGGCGCCAGCGTGCTCTCCCGCCTGGTCGGGCCCAAGAAGGCCAAGGAGATCTGGTTTCTGTGCCGCCAATACGACGCGCAGCAGGCCCTGCAGATGGGACTGGTGAACTCGGTCGTGCCGCTCGAGCAGCTCGAGCAGGAGACGGTGCAGTGGTGCCGTGAGATGCTCGCCCTGTCCCCGTTCTCGCTGCGGTTACTGAAGGCGAGCTTCAACGCCGATGAGGACGGCCTGAGCGGCATCCAGCAGCTCGCCCATGACGCCAACCTCCTGTTCTACATGAGCGAGGAGGCCGCCGAGGGGCGCCGCGCGTACCTCGAGAAGCGGGCTCCGGACTTCTCTCAATTCCCGCGGCGCGCGTGAGTACTCGGGCGATCAGCGTTCCCGGTGGCGCCCGGATCTGGTTGATGGCCGCGCGCCCGCGGACCCTGCCGGCGGCGGTCGCGCCGGTGCTGGTCGGCACCGCGCTGGCCGGTTTCGCCCACGTGTTTCACCCGCTGCGGCTGATCGCCGCGCTGGTCGGGGCGATCTTCATCCAGGTCGGGACGAATTTATCCAACGACTACTCCGACGCCCGGCGCGGCGCGGACACCGAGGACCGCCTCGGCCCGGTGCGGGTCACCGCGGGCGGGCTCGTGCCCCCACGCCAGGTGCTGATCGCCACCGGCG
>CAXMLR010000291.1:0-2179 GCA_964194275.1 uncultured Solirubrobacterales bacterium | reverse complement strand
AGTTGATCAGCTACTACGCGCGCGTCGCCCCCGCCGTGCTCCCCCACCTGCGCGACCGTGCGCTCACGCTCAAGCGCTATCCGAGCGGCGTCGAGGCGCCGTACTTCTATGAGAAGCAGTCGCCCTCGCACCGGCCCGAGTGGGTGCAGACGGTGAAGATCGGCGACGTCAACTACACGCTCGCCCAGGACCGCCCGACGCTGGTCTGGCTCGCCAATCTCGCCGACATCGAGCTGCACACATCGCTGTCTCTGGCCGACGCGCCGAAGCAACCGACGATGCTCGTGTTCGATCTCGACCCGGGGCCGCCGGCAGGGATCATCGAGTGCGCGCAGGTGGCGCTGGTCCTGCACGGACTGTTCGGCCAGCTGAAGCTGGAGTCGTTCGTCAAGACCTCCGGCTCCAAGGGGATGCAGGTCTACGTGCCGCTGAACACGCCGACCGACTACGAGCGGACCAAGCCATTCGCCCGCCGGATCGCCGAGCTGCTCGAGCAGCGCATGCCGGAGCTCGTGGTCTCCCGCATGACCAAGAAGCTCCGCCCGGGCAAGGTCCTGGTGGACTGGAGCCAAAACGACGACCACAAGACCACCGTCAACGTCTATTCGGTGCGGGCACGGGAGCGACCCACCGTCTCGACGCCGGTGGACTGGGAGGAGCTACGGGCCGCCCACGACGCCGGAGAGCCGGAGCGGCTGAGCTTCGACACCGAACAGGTTCTGGCTCGGCTCGAGGTCCAGGGTGACTTGTTTGCGCCGCTGACCAGCCTCAAGCAGCGGCTCCCGGCGCTGGGCTGAACGTGGTCGCCCGCGTGTTCCGCGCCGTACGTGAAAGCGCGATCCGCGCCGCTTTAGGATGATGCGCGGCGATGGATCCGATCACGTTGCGAAACCGGCTTCTCGTCGCCACCGGCATGTGGAAGGAGGCGATTGGTGAGCCGCTTCCCAAGCTCGATCCCGGGGACCCCGCCAGTCAGATCCAGAGCTTCGAGTTAGAGCTGGTGAAACGGCTGTGGGAGATCGCCAGTCCGGAAACGGCGCGGGAAATCGCCGATCGCACCTGGGATCTGGTGCACGACCGCCCAGCCGGCGACCCGGTCAAACGCCGGGTGGTCGAATGTCACGAGGCACTGGCGCGGATGACTCGCCTCGGCGACTGACGGGCCCGGCGCCGGGCTGCAGCGGCTAAGACCCCGCGCCGAGCAGTCCCGCCGGCTCGGCGATGGCGGAATCCCGGGACAGGCCGGCGGCGGCATAGGCACCCGCCTCGTCGAGGGTCTCCCGCTCGAGCAGCGCCAGGGCCAGCGCGTCGAGATTCGAACGGTGGGTGCGAAGCAGCTCGCTCACCTCGCGGTGGGCGGTCTCCACAATCCGTCGAACCTCTTCGTCGACCAGTCGCTGGGTCGCCTCCGAGGTCTCGGCGACCCCCGGCATCAGCGGGCCCATGCCGTCGACCGGCAGCACCGCGATCGGCCCGATCGCCCGGCTCATGCCCCAGCGCCCGACCATGTGCCGGGCGATGCGGGTCAGATGCTGGATGTCCGACTCCGCTCCCGTCGTGAGATCGCCGAACACGATCTCCTCCGCCACACGGCCTCCGAGCGCGACCTTGATCTGGCCGAGCAGATGGCGCTGGTCGAAGTTGAAGCGATCGGCGTCAGGGGAGGAGAACGTCACGCCGAGCGCCTGCCCGCGCGGGATGATCGAGACCTTGCGGACGGGATCGGCGCCCGCGGTCAGCATCCCCACGATCGCGTGTCCGGACTCGTGGTAGGCCGTGCGGCGGCGGTCGTCCTCGCTCAGCATCACCTTGCGCTCGGCACCTAGCACTACCCGCTCGAGCGCGTCGGAGAAGTCCTCGGAGATGACCTTCTCGTGCTCACGGCGCGCGGCCAGCAACGCTGCCTCGTTGACCAGGTTGGCGAGATCCGCCCCGACCATGCCCGGAGTCGTGGCGGCCAGCACGCCGAGATCGATTTCGGGCGCGAGCGGAACCGAGCGGGTGTGAACACGCAGGATCGCCTCCCGGCCGACGCGATCGGGCGGTTGCACGGTGACACGGCGGTCAAAGCGGCCGGGTCGCAGCAGCGCCGGATCGAGAACTTCGGGTCGGTTGGTGGCGCCGAGCACAATCACTCCGGTGCGAGGGTCAAAGCCGTCCATCTCGGTGAGGATCTGGT
>CAXMLR010000290.1:0-1746 GCA_964194275.1 uncultured Solirubrobacterales bacterium | reverse complement strand
CCGCGAGCCCCGCCGCGACACACGCCCGCACGAGCACGAAACCTGGATCTGAGACGAGCGGCATCCCGGCATCGGAGACGAGCGCCACGGTTTCGCCAGCTCGCATCCGGCCGACGAGTTTCCCCGCCCGCTCGGTCTCATTGTGCTCGTGGTAGCTGACGAGCTTGGCGCTGACGCCGTAGCGATCGAGCAGCACTCGGGTCCGGCGGGTGTCCTCGCAGGCCACCAAGTCCGCCTCGCGCAGCGCCGCCAGCACCCGCAGCGTGACGTCCTCCAGATTGCCGATCGGGGTCGGACAGACGATCAGCTGACCGCTCATGGCCTGCGCCCGTGCCGCCGCTCGAAGCGGGCGGGACGTTTGTCGCGGCACGATCGATGCAGATCGCATCGATGCAGCGGCTGCGTTTTGGGCCAAGCCGTCCCGGTGGTGCGCCACACGTTCATGGGCCCCGCCCGTACAGCCCGTCGAAGGCCAGCGCTCCTGCACCGACCATCCCGGCCTCCACGCCGAACCGAGCAGCGACGATCCGGACTGCGTCCCGTGAGGGTGGAAGCGCGCGCTCGGCGACCACCGCGCGCGCCGGAGCCAGCAGCAGCTCGCCGGCCGCGATCACTCCGCCGCCGATCACGACGACCTCGGGGTTGAAGATGTTCGCGTAGCTGGCGATCGCCACGCCGAGGTTGCGGCCGATCAGCGTGATCGCCTCGATCGCCGCTTCGTCGCCGTCGTGGGCGAGCTCGGTAACCAGCGCGCCGTGTAGCGCCCGGCCCTCGGCCCGCGCTCGGCCGAGACCCGAGGCCGGCCGCTGCTCGGCCAAACGGTCGGCCTCGCGGGCGAGGGCGGTGCCGGAAGCGAGCGCCTCCACGCACCCCCGGTTGGGGCAGTTTCCCTGGCAGGGCGGGCCGTCCATGTCGATCACCATGTGCCCCAGCTCGGCGGCTGCGCCGATCGCTCCCCGGTAGGGCTGCCCGCGCAGAATCAGGCCGCCGCCGATCCCGGTTCCGATGGTCAGGATCACCGCCTCGTTGGCGCCGCGGGCGGCGCCCGCCCGGTGCTCGGCCAGGGCAGCGACGTTGGCGTCGTTGTCGACGAACACCGGCAATCCGAGTCGCTCGGCCATCAGGTCGCCGAACGGGATGTCGGCGAGCGGGAGGTTGACGGCGATCACCCCTCTGCCCGTTCGCTGGTCCATCAGACAGGGGATCCCGAAGCCGACCGCGGCGACCTCAGCACCGGCGGCGTGGCGCGCCTCCTGGACCGCGTCGACGGCGATGTCGAGGAGCGCCGATTGGTCAAGACCGGTCACCGTGCGCTGGGCGCGATGGTGGACCCCGAGGCCCTCATCGACCGCCCCGGCCAAGACCTTTGTCCCGCCCATGTCGACGCCGATGGTGCGTCGGCCTGGCATGTCGATCACTATATGCAGTGCCCGGATGTCCGAGAACCCCCCCAACCGGGCGCAGCCCGACGACCGTCCCTACCGCGTCTACAGCGGCGGGGAGGCGTCCAGCTCCGTTTCGGGCGAGCGCCCTTATACGACCTATCGCGCGCGTCGCCGCGGGCTGCGCTCGCTGCTGCGCGGCGAGGAGGACACGGCGCTGCCGGGTTCGGATCGGGGCGAGCGCGAGCGGCCCCCGGGCGAGCCCGGGGGCCGCGGCGGATGGGCGCTCACGCGGCGGGTGCTCAAGTACGTGGCGCTCGCGGTCGTGGGTTGGTTGTTGCTGTCGCTGGTGCTGTTCATCATC
>CAXMLR010000289.1:0-2928 GCA_964194275.1 uncultured Solirubrobacterales bacterium | reverse complement strand
CCGACGAGCATGCTCGTCGGGCGGCGCCGCAGAACGGTGGCCACCAGCACCGCGAAACCGATCCCGAACAGCGCTGACAGCATCAGGTGCGTGGTCAGGCCGACAATGGCGTTGTCGGGTCCGAATGGTCCGGCCGCTACGGGCATCGGCATGTCCTGGCCGTGAAAGATCGTCGAGATGTCGATCAACGGTGCCACGGCTGGCTTGCGATTGTGGACCGCCCAGCCCATGTTGCCCAACAAGAACACCAACCCGCCGAACGCTCCGGCGAGCACGCCGCGGGCGAGCAGGCCGCCCACGCCGACATCGAGGTCATCTCGCAGAGGATTGGTCCGGCTTGGCGGCGCGGTGGTGTCTGCGGTCATACGCCTCCCTGTTTTGGGTCGAAATCTCACAAGTTGGACCCCGGCGGAGTCCAAACGGTTCAAATGTGCCTGCGGTGCACCCTGCGCTCAGCTATCGATCCACCCGCTGCCATGACTCTGGGCACCGACCGCATGGGACATATGAAGGACCCCGCACTGCAACAAGACCGAGGAGAGCCGACGGGCCATCTGGAACGGCAGCGTGTCAGACCTGCGCGATTCAGCGGAGGTCTGGGCCGGGAACTCCGCGCGTAGGCGCATCCGGTCACCGCCTGCTTGCGATCACCCAGGCCCATCGCCCCGGTTCGTTGAACCGTCCTGGCGCGGCGCGGGTCTAAACCTGCATGACATCGCGCTTGACCGCGCGCGTTCGGCGACTGTCACTCCTCGCCGGGCTCGCGACGTTGGCCGGCTGCGGAGGCTCGCACGTTGCGGCTTCGAGCAACGCAATCCGGGCTTCGCCGACCGCGGCCGCGGTCAACGCGCCCTTGAGTGCCGCTGAGATCCAGGCGCTGCGCGCGCAGGGCTGGAGCACCGACTTCAGCAAGCACGCCGTTGCGCTGACGGAGTTTATGGACGGCGGACCGCCGCGCGACGGGATCCCGCCGATCGACCATCCGAGGCTCGTCGCGCTCGCCTCCGGCGATCGCTTCCTGACCCCGCAGGAGCCGGTAATTGCAGTCCAGGTCGGCGGCCAGGCTCGTGCGTACCCCGAGCAGATCCTGGTCTGGCACGAGATCGTCAATGACGATCTGGGCGGGGTTCCGATCGCCGTGTCCTACTGCCCGTTGTGTAACTCGGCGATCGTGTTTGACCGGCGCGTCGGTGCGCGGACGCTGACGTTCGGGACGACCGGGAAGCTGCGCAATTCTGACCTGGTGATGTGGGATCGCCGGACCCAGTCGTGGTGGCAGCAGTTCACCGGTACCGCGCTCGTCGGCGCTTACACGGGCGCGAGGCTCCGAGCGCTCGACAGTCAGGTGCTGAGCTGGACGCAGTTCAAGGCCGCCTACCCGCAAGGAACAGTGCTCTCGCGCGACACGGGCTTTCAGCGCCCGTACGGATCCAATCCATATCAGGGTTACGACGCTGTGCCGACGTCGCGGCCGCAGTTCTACCAGGGGCCTGTCGATCCGCGGCTGCCGCCGCTGGAGCGTGTCGTCGCCGTGTTCGACGGCCGACAGGCGGTCGTGGTGCCGTTCTCCGCGCTCGCACGGCATCCCGTGGTCGGCGGGTCGATCGCCAGCCGCCCGGTTGTCGTCCTGTACGCCTCCGGCGTGGTCTCCGCGCTCGACGCGAGTGCGATCGCGAGCTCGCGCGACGTCGGCACCGCGGGAGCGTTTGACCCGCGCGTCGGCAACCGCACATTGCGCTTCTCGGCGAAGGGGGCGGGGAGGTTCCGCGATCAGACCGGCTCGACCTGGGATGTCACAGGGCGCGCGCTCGACGGCCGGCTGCGCGGAGCGCAGCTGCAGCCGTTGCGGCACGACGAACAGTTCTGGTTCGCACTGGCCGCGTTCCTGCCCCGCGCGCGGCTGCTGGCAGTTGGGTCCGGGTCGTGACCAGATTCGGGCGCAGAATCGTGCGGTTGCGCGCTCAGACAGCGGCCAAGCATTATCTTGCTGGGATCGGCTTTACGGGTTGAGGATCGACGTGCACATACTCGAAGCGCTGCGCAAATTCTCGCCTCGACGTCGCCATCCGCGGCCTGGGGTGCTGTCGGACTACCTCGACGGAGGGCTCGACGGCGGAGATCGGGTCGCGCTCGAGGCACACGTTCGTGACTGTGCACGCTGCCAGGGATCACTCGGCTCGCTCGCCACCACGATCCGCTCGCTTGGCTCGCTTGACTCGCTTGGCGAGCGCTCGCCGACCGGCGTTGCCAATTCGATCATCGTGGCCCTTCGCTCGGAGAGCCCGGCTGAGTTCGAGGACCCGGCGCCGTACCCGATCCGCTCGGACCTACCGGCCCTGACGATCGTGCACGGGTCCGCCGAGCCAAGCGCTGCCGAGCGCGAAGCGCATCGCCGCGGGGGCGCCCTCGCCGCGCTGCGGTATTGCCTCCAGCGCGCGCGGCTGCGTTTCACGCTGCCGATCGCGCTGCTGGCGGGGGTGGTACTCAGCCTGGTCAATCAGGGTGGCATGCTTGCCGACGGCCGAGTCGATCTGGGGATGTGCGCGATGTGCGCGATGAACTTTTTCGTACCGTTCGTAGCGCTCAACGTGGGCGCGATGATCGTGCTGCTCGTCCCCGACGGTGGACGCCGGTCGGCGGGCCGTCGGCCCCCTCCGGCAGACTGACGCTGCCTACCGGCTGGCCCACCCGCACGTCCATGCGCTGAATCCTTTGGCTCCGATACGGGTCTAAGCGGGGTGAGCATGGCCAACCGCAAGAGCGAGAAGGAGCGACGGCGTCAGCTACGGCTTGGCCAGCAGCACGCCGTCGCGCAGCAGGCCAAGCGCCGTCAGCGCCGGGTCCATGCCGCGCTCGGGGCGGCCCTCGCGGTGCTCGCGGCAGTCACTGTCGCAATCGCCGCCTCGAGCAGCGGCAGCAGCCCGAGCC
>CAXMLR010000288.1:0-1526 GCA_964194275.1 uncultured Solirubrobacterales bacterium | reverse complement strand
GTGTTGGGGTGTGGGTTAGGCTGCTTGCTGGTCGAGGGTGACGGTGTATCCGAGCGCTTCGATCCGTCGCGTGAGCCGCTTCGCCTCGGCGGCGGGGTCGTGCCAGCGCTGGAAGTAGTCGGCGCCGGGGTCTTGGTAGAGGGCGCCGGTTGTCAGGAGGTGCCAGATGGTGTCGAGCATCGAGTGCGCGACGGCGACTGCGGCCTTGTTGGGGCCACGGCGTCGTGCGATCCGCGCGTACTGGGCGGAGTAGTAGCTGTTCTTGGTGCGCGCGCCCGCGCGGGCGGCCTCGATCAGGGCGCGGCGTAGCCAGGTTGAGCCGTGGCGGGTGCCGGCGGGTCGTCGTTTGCCGGCCGACTCGTGGCTTGCGGGAGCGACCCCGGCCCAGGCGCAGAGGTGGCCGGCGGTCGGGAAGCGGGTCATGTCGGCTCCGGTCTCGGCGATGATCACCTCGGCGGTCGTCTGCGAGATGCCCGGGATCGAAGTGATGATCCTGACCGCCGCCTCAAAAGGGACGAGCCGGGCGGCGATCTCGGCGTTCAGCTCGGCGATCGACTCGTCGAGGAAGTCGATGTGGTCGATGATCCGCCGGCAGACGAGCGCGTGGTGGGCGCCGAAGCTGCCCGCCAGAGCTTCTTCGAGCCGCGCGATTTTCTTCCGCATCGTCCCCTTGGCCATCCGGGCGAGGACGGCCGGGTCGCGCTCACCGGCGATCAGCGCCTCGATCATCTCGCGCGAGGAGACGCTCCAGGTCGCCGAGGCGACCGAGGTCAGTTTGATCCCCGCGTCCTGGAGCGTCTTCTCGAGCCGCTGGATCTCCTTTCCGCGCGCGTCCGCCTGCGTCTTGCGGTAGCGGCTCAGCTCGCGCAACTCGCGGATCTCCGGGGGCGGCACGAAGCTCGGCCGCACCATCCCGTGCGCGGCCACATCAGCCAGCCACTCCGCGTCCGAGAGGTCGCTCTTGCGGCCGGGGACGTTCTTGACATGCTGGGCGTTACACAACCACAGCTCGTCGAACAGCCCCTCGAGCGCGTAGTAGATGGGCTTCCAGTAGACGCCCGTCGCTTCCATCGCGACCGCCTGAACCGCATGCTCGGACAGGAACGCCGCCAGCTCGCCGAGACCCCGCCGCGTCGTCGCGAACGACCGCTTGGTCACCTCGACCTGCCCGTCAGGTTCACGCACACGGCAACACGCCACCACGCTGTCGCGGTGCACATCAAGACCCGCGACACGATCCCTGATCTGCTTCATCACCACACCTCCCGTTTGATCGACCAGTTACCGTCGGGAGGAGGACCGGGCGAAGCGGATTCTGGGATTCGTGCACGAAGCGACACTCAACGGTCCCCAAGGCCCCCGCACCAGACTTTGAACGCACACGCAGGCAGCAAGAACAATCGGCGACCACACCCGACGGGCACAACCCCACCAGCATTTCATCCCGCTCAGGTGACCGGCACGGCCATGCTGGCTTTGAGTTTCCCGAACCAGGACTCGATGAAGGCCTGGCTCTCGGGGTCGCG
>CAXMLR010000287.1:0-2943 GCA_964194275.1 uncultured Solirubrobacterales bacterium | reverse complement strand
CTCTATCACGAACTCAGAAACACCGCACGCTGCCCAGGAAGCGAACCTAGGACGGCCTCGACCGCGAGGACCCCTTCGGGTGGAAGCACGCGCCCAAGGCGACCGGCACCGGGTGCAGGCGTGGATGGGTCACGCCGACATTCAGACGACGATGAAGTACCTCACTACGCGCCGCGCGCCGAGGATGCGCGGCTGGTCGTCCGCCCCACATACGAGGGCGTTCCAGTGCCGCCGGTGGGGATCGAACTCACGACCTTCGGATTAAAAGATCTCTATTTGCAGGGAAGTTAACGAAGTCCTCAGCGATTCGGCGCGTCTATTCCAGTTAGCGCAGGTCAGAATCGCCCAATTGGGGACATATCTGGGGACACGCTTCGCCCCCCCGGCCGCCGACGCCTCGCTTGTGAGACCAATGAGTTGAACGATCGGAAGTTCGCGATCGGAGTCGTCAGGTCAGCAGCGCTCCAGACCAAAAGCACCCGCTGAATTGATACGCGCTTCCGCGCGCATACGAGGGCGGCCGTTCGGATCTCGGCACCAAGCACCCACGATTCTGGGCGCGACAGTTGGGAGCTTAGGGGCTGATGGTCGGTGTGGGCGCGCTTCTGTTGCTCGCGCAGGCGGCTGGGGGCCGCCTGGCTCGCACGGGACCATGTTCGGCGACACGATCGCGCTGCATGTGCTGGGCTCAGGCATGGAGTTTGCGGATCTGCGCTCGTCGCCGTGGGTCGGCGCTGCTGCTGCTCGACTCGAGCCGGTTGAGCGTCCTGTCCGTGCTTGCAGCGCCCATGATCGCGACAACCCTGATCTACGCGGTCAGGCCAATCGCCTTCAGCGCAGGGGCGCGACGTCGGGAACGGAAAGGCACAGCAACGGCCGACGCGTATGGGGTGCATGATCCATCCACCATGGCGACCACCGTCATGATCACCGTCGTCCACCCCGAGACGCGCAAGGCTCCGCCGCCGGCGCCCGCGTACCCTCAGCGGTCGTGTTATCTCGCTGATCGCGATCTCAGGTCTCTTCTCGAGGACATGAAGGTTGAGGGGCCGGATTCGGTCCATCCGTTCCAGCCTGATCGTCAGATCCAGCTGTGTTCGATCGATCTTCGGATATCGACCGTCTTCTGGAGGCCGAGCCGACGGCGGCGGCTGTGGCGTCGGCTGACGACTGGCTGACGCAGCGGGCGAGCTCGTGCCGGAGGGGCGCTTCCGAGCGGCACGCCGGCCAGCGCGACCGCGACGGTGCGGGCGCGACTCTCGAAGGCATCTGCCGGCTCGATGGGACGCTCAGCGTCCTTGCAGCGTCAATACTCCGCTCGCGCGACTCGCCGGCGCCTTTTGAGTCGGTCCGCGCACAGCGGTTGCTGCCACCCGTAGCAGGATCTGTCGGCGAGGGCCGCGGTGAACCCACGACACGAGTGAGGCCGGTGCGGAGAGCGTGAGCAGCTTGGTTTCTCCAGCGCGGAGGTAGAACTTGGTGTTGCCTGCGGGCTGGCTGCAGCGCCGTCGGCAGCCACGCAGGCGGGCGACCGCGTGGAGCGTGCCGCTGCAGCCGACGCTGGCGGAAGCGATGCAGCGCACGCGGAAGGTGATCGTCGAGTGGCGCAGGACAGCGCGCCCGATTGGGACGGCTGCGCGGCACCGGTCCGTCGGGAGGTTCGCCGGAGGGTCGCTCAGGTTGCGCGAGACGACGAATATGGCGGCGCAGTCGATTTCCGCGCGCGTGAGGGCCGATCCATCGAAGTCCCACGCTTCGATTGGCGCCGGGTCGGGCTGGGTCGCGACCAGATGACCCGATCGGTCGTACACCCTGATCGGCGAGGCTCGACCTTGTGGTGACGCAGTCGCAGGGCGAGCCACCGCGATCAGGCCCGAGGCGATGCGGACCTCTACGGGAAGTTCCGCGCTCGACACCGGATGAGGCGCCGGCGCCGCCGGTGAGGCCCATCGGATGGAGTACCCGCCGGCCGCGCCTCGGACAACCCAAGCGATCGATCCGTCGTCTTGCGCCGCGTAGCTGAACGCGCCGGGCGCCGATTCGCTCAGGGCGGTCATGCCGGACGTCAGGTCGATCAGCGACAGCGAGGCGCCGTTCGCTCCGGACTTGGCGAGCAGCCAGTGGCCGCTCAGGACCGGGCCGCTCAGGCCGGCGAGCTTCGTCGGCGGCGAGGAGCTCGCCAGATCTTGGACGGACAGATCGGGCGACTGGCCACATCTGTCCTGGTAGGCGACGAAGGTGCCGATAATTGCGACGTCCAGATTCACCTGTCCGCCGGCAGGTCTCGCGAGGCAGAACGTATTGGGGCATTGCATCCCCCTGATGAACCCAGCGATGCACGTAGGCGGCTTGCCTGCAAGCTCACCCCGCAGCGCCATGGCCGTGAAGTTCTGCTGCTGGTACTTCTGGCACTGTTCGTCGCACGGTCCGGCTAACACCTCCATGCCGGCGGCCGCCTCCGCTGAGAACGCCAACGGCGCGAACAGTCGGTTGAACCGGGCGATCGTCACCGGACCGGCCCGGGTGAGCGAGATCACGCTGATGCCATCGAACACCGATGGCGCGCCGGCGATCAGCCGGGGGCCGAGATCGAATCCTGGAGCGCGGACGACCAGCGCCTGCGAAAGCCCGGTCACTCCCAGCATCGCCGTCGCCAGGGCGGCACCGAACACGGCTGCAGATCGCCTGGCGGCTCTGATCAAGACCACCACAACACACTAAAAGCACACCGACGACACCGTGAGCCCAGTGTCGCACACCCCAAGAACGCTACCGCACAACCCCAACCCGGATCAGCCGTCCCAGAGCCTCGCAGCCACAGCTGCTATATCGCCTCAGCGGGTCCCTCGGCTCGGCTGCCGCTCTTCATCGTGGCGGACCCGAAGCGGAAGTTCTGGCCCTGTCGCTGCGTCCGGCCGCGGCAGCGTCGACCGTGGCCGCAGC
>CAXMLR010000286.1:0-3315 GCA_964194275.1 uncultured Solirubrobacterales bacterium | reverse complement strand
GCGAGGCGATCGCCTCGCTGTTCGAGACGGGGATCGATCCGATGGTGGTGATCCGGTGGAAGGACATCTTCGAACGGCTCGAGAACGCGATCGACGCCACCGAGCGCGCCGCGGACATCCTCGAGGGCATTGTGATCAAGAACGCCTAGCTGGCGCCGAGATGAGCGCTGACGTAATCCTGATCATCGTGGTCGCCACGGCCCTGGCGTTCGATTTCACCAACGGCTTTCACGACACCGCGAATGTCGTCGCCACCGCGATCTCCACCCGCGCGATCGCGCCCAGGCCGGCGGTGGCGCTGGCCTCGCTGCTGAACTTCGCCGGCGCCTTCATCTCGCTGAAGGTGGCCGCCACGGTGGGCAAGGGCTTCGTCGACACCCACGCGGTGAGCACCACGGTGGTGTTCGCCGGACTGGTGGGAGCGATCGCCTGGAACCTGATCACCTGGTACTGGGGCCTGCCGTCAAGCTCGTCGCATGCCCTGATCGGCGGCTTGGTCGGTTCCGTGTGGGCAGCTCACGGATCCTCCGCGGTATTGGGCGACGGGGTGCTGGCCAAGCTGATCGTCCCGGCCATCGTCGCCCCGCTGGTGGCGTTCCTGGTCGCCGGTGTCGCGATCCTGTGCGTGTACCGGATCGTCGGTCGTCTGCGACCCGGACCGGTCAGCCGTGGTTTCCGGCTCGGACAGCTCGCCTCCAGCGGACTGCTGGCGCTGTCTCACGGCACCAACGATGCACAGAAGACGATGGGCCTGATCACGCTCGCGCTGGTCGCCCACGGCGACATCGCCGCACACTCCTTTCATGTCCCGGCGTGGGTCGTGATCGCGGCGGCGACAGCGATCGCATTGGGCACGTTCAGCGGCGGGTGGAGGATCATCCGCACGATGGGAACGCGGATCATCAAGATGGATCCGGCGCAGGGGTTCGCCGCGCAGAGCGCGGGCGCAGCGGTGATCCTCGCGGCTTCGAGCGTCGGATACCCGCTGTCGACGACGCACGTGATCTCCGGCGGCATCACCGGCGCCGGCGCCGCCAAGCGCTTCTCCGCGGTGCGCTGGGGTGTCGCGGGGAACATCGTCGTCGCCTGGGTGCTGACTCTGCCCGCCGCGGCCGGGTTCGGAGCGGCGGTGTACGGCATCTCACGAGTGTTCGGTGCAGGTGCCACGGGGCCGGTCGTGATCACCGTGGTGCTGCTGGCCGCGCTCGCGGTGGTTCTGGTCAGGCGGATCCAGCAGACCGCGCCGGCAGCGGTGAGCACGTGATTGCCGCGTTGATCGACACGGGCGCGCTGCTGAAGCTGCTGTACTCCTCGCTGGTCGCCGGGCTGTCGGTGAGTGTCGTGTTCTCGCTGGCCATCCTCGGGGCCACGCGCTCGAGTGACATGCGCCGCTCGGGACGCAGCACCGCGGCCACCGCCTACGCAGCGCTGATGGTGCTAGCGCTCACGCTCGCCGCTGCGATCGTGGTCTATGGACTCGTGCTGATGGCCCGCAAGAGCTAACGCGCCCGATCACCGTCTGCGGGGAGCGGGATCTGACTCGCCGCGCCGCCCGCGCAGCCGACGGCGCACGAATCACGGCAGATATCCGATGATCACCAGCGCGGGTCCCGCGAACGCGAGCTGCGCGCACCAATGGCCGAGGTGGGCGAGGACGAGCAGCACTCGCTCACGGAGCGGCGCCCTCGTCACGGAGGAACCGCACCGCGGTGATCACCGCCAGCGCGGTCATCAGTACGGCACTGCCCACGCACCATTGGCAGATGGCCTTGATCGTGAACAGCTCGCGGTAGGTGAGGTACAGGCTGAAGCCGAATCCGCTCAGCGCGATTGCAAACGCGGCGGCGCGCCCGAGCTCGGTGCGGATGGCCAGCGATCCGAGGATCCCGACGTAGCCGATCAGGCCAAGGACAGAGACGGGAATCCCGTCGAGCTTGGCCCAACGCGACGCCTGCACCGTTTCGCAGCCGCCGCTCGACAGGCACAGCACCTTGAGCCCAGCGTAGTGGACATAGGTCAGATAGCCCGCGTCGCCGATGCCCAGCAGGCAGAGCACGATGACTGCCACCAGCAGTCTGCGGTCCGTACTCGACGCCCGGACTCGCGGACGCACGCCGGCGTCGCTGACGGCCGTCATGAGACTTGCTTGATCGCGGACTGAAGGTCGCTGTAGGTCGGCACCCCGGTGGGGGCCGCGGTTTCGCCCCTGGGGCCCTTGAACAGCAGCGTCGGAGTGCCCTGGACGCCGGCGGCGTGCGCGGCTGTCCCGTCGGCCTGCACCGAGCTGCTCAGTGCAGGATCGTTCCGGGCGCTGCGCCACGCGTTGAGGTTCAGGCCTGGCACCTGGCGGGCCAGGCCGTCGAGGTAGCTCTCGGTGACGTATCCGCTGCTCTCGGAGCCCTGCTGGCGATAGAACAGCTCCGTGTAGTCCCAGAAATGGTTCTGCTTGCCGGCCGCCAGCGCCGCCACCTGCTGGGTTTGAAACGTCTGAGGGCTCTGCGTAGCGGTCTGGAAGGAGCGGTAGACCAACTTCACCCGGCCGGATCGAACGTCCTTGGCCACGAGTTCCGGGAAGCCTCCGGAGAGGGTGAACGTCTGGCAGACCGGGCACTCGAGGTCGCCGTAATAGGTCATCGTCACCGGCGCCTTCGGATTGCCGAGGATGCTACCGGACTGGGAAATGCCGGACAGCAGGCTGGTGACCTGCGCGACGAGCTGCGTCCTCTTCGAGCCGGTCGCGAGGCCGTCCGAGCCACTGCTTCCGCCGCCGCTTGAGACCGCGATCGCCACCGCCACGACCGCCACCGCGGCGAGGAGGACGCCGCCCAGCGTCCGCCCTCGCCGCTGGCGGCGCGCGGACTCCTGCCGCGCCCGCTCCTCTGCGAGTCGCTGCGCGCGCGCCTGTTCTTTTTGCTTAGTCCGCGAGGCCATCGGGGGGGCACAGAATCGGTGACGCCGCTATCCGAGGACGCCCTTGATCAGCAGGATAGCGACGACGAAGCTGACCTTGCGCCTGCGTGAGTCGAGCACCCGGACGTTGACGAGCGCGGCCTGGATCGCGTGCAGCGCCGGGCGGCCGGGAGGGTCACGCTCTGGCGCAGGAGACCGTCGGCCCCGATCTGCGGATGCTTGTGGATGATGTAGGCGTGACGTCACGGACGATGATCAGATGCATGCCGTGTGAGGTCCAGAACCCGTCTTGTAGGCGGTCAGCGCTTGACCGTTGGGCATCCACACGGTGAACGTGACGGTCGTCGGACGCCCCGGGGTGTCGGCGCGGCGGGCTTGAAACGGACAGGGTGAAGAGTCCGGGCC
>CAXMLR010000285.1:0-3188 GCA_964194275.1 uncultured Solirubrobacterales bacterium | reverse complement strand
TGGATCGTCATGTGCAGCGAGCCGGTGACCCGCGCGCCCTTGAGCGGCTGCCGGTCGGCGTATTCGCGCCGGGTTGCCATCAATCCGGGCATCTCATGCTCGGCGAGGCGGATCTCCTTGCGGCCGAACTCGGCCAAGTCCAGGTCCGCCACCTTGAAGTCGGTCTTTGCAGCAGTCGTGCTCATAGGTTCTCCACAATCGTCATCGGGTTGATCAAAGCTCGGGTCAGGCCGCGGTTAGTGGTGCCACTAGCAGCCTCTGATGCTTGTCCTGCTCAAAGCGCAGCCACTCCGCCTGCTCGACGTGCTCCGGGCGGCTCGGCTGGGCCTGCAGCCAGTCCTCAACCGCGGCGCGGAGCCCACCGTCGGCGGCGATGCGCGCTGCGAACGCCACGTCCGACAGTCCCAGGTCAAAGCGACCAAGCAATTCCTTCAGCGTCCGCAGGCGCTGCAGCTCGGCCGGTCCGTAGAGGCGATATCCGGATGCGGAGCGGCCCGGCGTGACCAGGCCGGCGCGCTCGACGTATCGCAGCATCCGGGCCGACCAACCGGTCGTCTCCGCCGCTTCGTGGATGGTCAGGGCGTCCATATCGCGGACCAACGTTACCACGATCGTGTCAAGGTTTGGGCGACCCTCTCCTAAACACATGTCGAGTCCGGCCTACGTCGACGCGAACTTCGCTGACCTGGCGCGGCGGGGCGCTCAGCCGCTGGCCAGGGCCTCCTTCAGCTGATCGAGGACTTTTACCGGCGATGGGTCGACACCGCGCAGGACCGCCATGTACAGCGACACCAGGTCACCCAGCAGAACCAGGGAGACCAACCGCTCGGTCCGCGTCTCGCCGATCGTGTCGACGCGATACGTGGTCGCGCCGCTCCCGGCGATGATCCCGCGCGTGAGCTCGATGCGCTGGCGGATGCGGGGATGCAGATCCGAGTCGTCGAGGAACACGGCGCTGAAGCGCGCGAGCTCGGCTGTGCCCTCCCAGCCCGCGATCTCGTTGTGATCTAGCTCTGGCAGTTCGCTGGCGAAGCAAGGCAGCTTCGCGTTTTCGTTGATCTGGCACTTCCAGCGGTAGGCGATCGGCGTCGTCAGACCGGCACCGCAGATCTGCGGCACGGTCCCGTGCAGACTGCGCGCGAGGCGCTTGGGCAGACAGTCGCGCAATGCCTCCGGCGCCCATTCGGCCACCAACCGCTCCGCGTGAGCAGCGGCCACGTCGATCTCGGCGTGCAGGCTCTCGCCGGCGCCGCACAACCCGGCGACCTCCAGCGCGACTACCAGCGAGTACGCGACCGCGGCCCGGGGTTGAAACCCGCCGGGCAACGGAATCACGGGTACACCGTCCTCCCGCGCCAACTCGGCTAGCTTCCCGCCGGTCGTGGCGACGATCCGAGGTGCCCCCAAAGCACCCGCCGCCTCGAAGACGGCAAGCGTCTCCTCGGTGTTGCCCGAATAGCTCGCGCACAACACCGTCGTGTCCGGCATCGTCCAGGCCGGCAACGCGTAGCCTCGGGCCACGACGATCGGACGAGACGCCCGGTCCCCGAGGGCGGCCCGAGCCAACAGCCCTCCGATCGACGAGCCGCCCATCCCGGCGACGACCAGCCCGCCGGGCGATTCGCTGGATTCCAGATTCGCCGACTCGACTCGCCACAGCGCGTCGCGCAGCTGGTCCGGCATCCCGAGGATGTCCTCCAGCTGGCCCGCCGCGTCCAGCGCAGCGATGGCCTCACGCCCCAGATCGGTGTCGGTGCTCAAAACTTGATCGCTCCCTGTGGTAGCTCCACGCCCGGGAAGATACGCGCGCCGGCCCTCAGGGTGTTGTCCGCCCCGAGGCGGACGTCGGCGCCGAGGACGACACCTTGCTCGATGTGGCAGTGCTCGCCGATCGAGACGTTGGGCCCGACGATCGAGGAGTGCACGGTGACATGGGCGCCGATGCTCGCCCCGTCGAGCACGACCGAGCTTTCGACCCGCGCCCCCTCGCCGACGCTGACCCCCCGCCCGAGCACCACCCGGCCGCCGACCGTCGCCGTCCGGGCGATCACGGAGTCCGAGCCGACCAGCGCCGGTGCGAGGACCTTGCCCTCGATCTGCGCCCCGCTCACCGAGATCAGCCCGGCCGCGCGCAGGGCCATCCCTGCCTCGGTGTTGACCGCGCCCTCGAGGATGTCGAAGGTCCCCTGGAGGTATCGCTCCGGCGTGCCGATGTCGAGCCAGTAGCCGCCGCACTCAAAGCCGAACAGGCCGTTCCCAACCAGCCCGGGAAACACCTCTCGCTCGATCGAGATCTTGGTGCCGGCTGGCGCCAAGCCGTCCAGCACGTCGCGCTCCAAGACGTAGGCGCCGGCGTTGATCAGGTTCGTGTCGATCTGCTCGGGACCGGGCTTCTCGAGGAACTGCTTGACCGACCCGTCATCGTTGCGACGCACCAGTCCGTAGGCCGAAGGGTCGTCCACTCCGATCAGTGCCAGCGTGGCCTTGGCGCCCGTCTGCACGTGGGCCTGCAGCTGAGCGGTCAGATCAATGTCCGTCAGCACGTCGCCGTTGAGCATGAAGAAACGGTCGTCGAGCATCTCCTGGGCGAACTTCAGCGCGCCTCCGGTACCGAGCGGCTGCGGCTCCTCCAGGTAGCGCAGCCGCAAGCCCAGCGCGTCGCCGTCGCCCAGCACGCTGCGGACGCCGTCAGCCATGAAACCACAGGACAGGATCACGTCGTCGACCCCGTGGCCGCGAAGCCACTCGAGCATGTACGAGATGAACGGGCGGTCGACCAGTGGGACCACCGGCTTGGGCATCCTCGAGGTCAGCGGGCGCAGGCGCGTGCCTTCACCGCCGACCAGAATCAGGGCCTGCAAGTCAGCGCCCGATGCCCTCGTAGACGAAGCCCGCCGCCCGCACTGAGGCGGGGTCGACATAGTTGCGGCCGTCGATGACGAGCTTGCCGGCCATGCGCTCGGCCGCGGTCGTCCAGTCGACATTACGGAACTCAGGCCATTCGGTCACTACGATGCAGGCGTCTGCCCCGGACAGCGCGTCAAGGGCGGTGTCGGCGAATTCAACCCCGATCATCAGCTTGCGCGCCTCGTCCTCTGCCACCGGGTCATAGGCGCGCACCTGCGCGCCGTCAGCCTGCAGACGGGCTGCGAGCACCAGCGAGGATGCCTCGCGCATGTCGTCGGTGT
>CAXMLR010000284.1:0-2056 GCA_964194275.1 uncultured Solirubrobacterales bacterium | reverse complement strand
GGATAGGACTGGACCAGATTGTCGTTGTTGACGAAGCCCGTCACCTTTAGGCGGCTTACCCGGTTCGCTGGGAGAGCAATCTTCGGGTAGGGGCCCGGGCGGCAGCTCTCACCGTCTCGGAGCACGCCCTCAAGCACTCAAGCGGGCGGATTCGGCCAGGCGGTGGGACGCTCAGGGCCGGCCGAATTATGCCGCGCGGGCGGCGGAGTTCGTGGCGAGCGCGCCCCGGGGCCGTGAGCGCCTGCGCAGCATGACCCACCCGGCGCCGGCAACGGCCACGGAGGTCGCGGCCCCCAGGCCGAGACCCGCGCGAGCGCCGAAGCTCCCCATCACCCAGCCGATAACCGGCCCTCCTACCGGGGTCGAGCCTTGAAAGGCCACAAACCACAGGGACATCACTCTCCCCCGCATCGCCGGCGCTGCGGTCAGTTGCAAAGTTGAGTTTCCGGTCGCCATGAACGAGATGCTGGCGCCGCCGGCGAACGCCAGCGCGATCAGCTCGATCTCCAGCCCTGGCGCCGCAGCCGCGAGCGCCATCGCCAGGCCGAAGACCAGCGCGCTCAGCACGAGCGGGCGCAGGCCCGTCCGGCCGCGGGCGGCCATCACGAGGCCGCCGAAGACAGCGCCGACGCCCATCGCTGCGGTCATGAAACCAAAGCCGCTGGCCCCGACGTGCAGGCCCCGGCTCGCCATCACCGGCAGCGACACCTGAAACTCGTAGGTCAGACACCCGACCGCGGCCATCATCATCAGCGGCCCGGCCAGCTCAGGGGTCCGGCGGACGTAGCGCAAGCCCTCCCGCAGCTGCCCGCGTGCCCGCGGCGCCGGGGGGGTGGGATTGAGACCAGCGCGGTCCATCGTGCTGAGCGACGCGACCACGGCCACGAAGCTCCCGGCGTTGACCAAGAAACAGACGCCGATGCCGACGCCGGCGATCAGCAATCCCGCCACGGCAGGCCCGATCGAGCGGGCCACGTTGACCAGGACCGAGTTCAGGCTGACCGCGTTGCGCAGGTGCTCGGAACCGACCATCTCGAGCATGAACGATTGGCGCGAGGGGCTCTCGAACGCGTTGTTGACGCCGAGCAGCGCCGCCAGCACGCCAATCTCCCAGACGCGCACGGATCCGCTCACCGTCAGCAGTCCGAGTACCAGGGCCTGGATGCCCATCACCGACTGCAACCCGATCATCAGCTTGCGCTTATCGACGCGGTCGGCAATCACGCCGCCGTACGGGGCGAGCAGCAGCACCGGAAGCGTCTGCAGAGCGATCACGATGCCGAGCGTGGTGCTCGAGTGGGTGAGCGTCAGGACGAGCCAGGACTGAGCCGTCATCTGCATCCAGGTCCCGATCATGGAGATCGCCTGACCGCCGTAGTAGCGGCGAAAGTTCCGGACCGACAGCGCAGCGAACGTAGTGCGGCCCACGCGCATCACGCGAGTCACCCGTGTTCCCCGCCCAGTTCCTCGGCCAGCGCTTCGAGGGCCGGCAGGGCTCTCTGAACCGTCTGACGCTCCGCCTCGGACAGTCCCTCGAGCGCGACGTTCACGGCATCGGTGCGCTCGCAGCGCATGCGCTCGGCCAGTCGCCGGCCAGCGCGGGTCGCCTTGACCCATGCGGTTCGGCGATCACGCTCATCGCTGACACGCTCCACCAACCCGTCCTGCACCAGGTCGGCGACCACGCGGGAGAGCATCGTCGGATTGATACCCTCGGCGCTCGCCACCTCGGCGAGGCGCACCGGCCCGCGCCGGACCACGTCCAGCAGCACGGTGACCCGAGTCGGGGTCAGTCCGGCCGCGGCACCGGCGGCAGTCGGCCGCAGCCGTCGCGCCAGGCGACCGATGACCGCTCGCAACCGCACGGCGGTTTCGAGCTCGACGGTCGCTGATGGGCTGGGCACACGCCTCCGATAGTTGCTTGCTGGCAAGCATTAGTCTAGCACCAGCCCCGCTGTCGCGCGCTCCCGCTGAGCATCCCGGGGCGACTAGAGCCGGGACGGAGCGGCGGCCGTCGCCGAGCTGAGCGACGTCCGCGTCGTGATCACGGCGGGGG
>CAXMLR010000283.1:0-10911 GCA_964194275.1 uncultured Solirubrobacterales bacterium | reverse complement strand
GAAACACAGCGAATCGGACAGAACCCGCCGCTGACGCACGTACTGTTGCCGCGCCGCACCACGCTGCTGGCACCGGCGATCGTGAGCTGACGGGAGCGAAGGAGCTGCTGCACGTTGCCCCGGCCGATCGTGGCGCCGATTGTCGCACGATGTACCGCGCCGCCGGGCGCGACGATCACCAGCGGTCCGTCAAGAACACCGTCCACCTGAACACCAGGAGCGTAGAGCGGAGCGATCCACGACAGCCGGTTTGCCGGAACGAACCGCGGATCAATCATGAACCAAGGAGTGATGCCGTCTGCAATGACCGGTCGCTGACCGTGCGTCTGGACCCTGGTCAGCCCTTCGCGCAGTCGGCTCTCCCACGAGCGCGCAGCGTGCCCAGACCACTGGCGCTGCAACTTTGCGGTGGTGGCTACAGCCACACAGCCGTACCCGAGCAGCCCAATCGCTGTCACCGCCGCGGCGGAACGAAGACGGAGCGAGTGGCGGAGAGTTAGACGGATTCCATCTCGCCCTTGCGATGTGTTCCGCGAAGGAAAGAATGCAAAGCAAGCGGCGAGCGGGACAAGCCACGCAAAGTCGAGCAAGTATGGGAGATCGCTGCCGATCCACGGACCCCATTGCGCAAGACGCGCGTGCGCGACGAGGAGGCCATTCGCGAGCACCGCGACGAGGAGAAACAGCCATCCTCGCCAAGCGCGGCGGTTGCGTCTGACTGAGATCGCGACCGCGCCTACCACCACCAGCTGCAACGAAGCCGCGAGAACGACCTGCGCGGGACCCAACCCACTCGCGGGAAGTGTCACGCCAAACACCGCTGGCACCAGCGCCTCCACCCAAAGCACCCGGAAGTAGCTCACATACTCACCCACCGTGACATGCCCCGCAACAAAGCCCTTGCCAGCTCCGACAAGGATGTACCCGACCCCCCACAGGGCTATCACGCTAACGAGCGGGCCCCAAAAGAGGCGCTCGCCCCAAATCACCCGCGCAATCAGTCTTGGTCGGATGTTCCGCGACAGCAACAGCACGCGGAAAAGCACCAGATACAGAAGCATGAAGGCAGGCTTCTCATAGAAGGAAAGACCGACTAGGAGAGCACCCGCCCCGACGACGGCCCAGCGCCGCGAATGGGCCAACTGAAAACGTAGGTAGGCATACAGGCACAGCAGGTCGCAAAACGTGTTCGGCAGGTACTGGAGGCCCCCGGCCCACCATTGCAGCGGTCTCACGAATAGCACCGAGAGCCCGAAATAGGCCGCTACACCCAGGGACGACGGCCGTGCTGATCGCGGCCCGCGGCCTGAAGGGCTGCGTGCGGGGCGCCCAGACGAGGAGATCGTCGTGATCTCGTTGGATCACAACGCCAGCATCTGGCTCTGATTGATGCGCGCCTTCGACCGCCTCGATGCCTGTGCTCGACCGCGTGACCTCACGGCAGGAAGTTCCCCACATCACGGGAATCTGCTCTTGGCCCACCACCGCCGCGCGGTGGTCGAGCCGCTCCCCGTACGCTGATCAGATCGATTGTGCGCGTGCGCGAACGGGCGCTCCGCGCTCGGGCCGACACGACGCCGGCGCGCGGAGCTACTCCGGACCCGCGACGACCCCCTCGTCGTGCAAGCGCCCGATCTCTGTGTCGCTCAGCCCGAGCACTCCCACCAGGACCTCGTCGGTGTGCTCGCCGAGCACCGGGGCGCGTACCGCCGTCAGCCGCTCGGCGGAGGAGAAGACGAGCGGCGATCCCGGCATGAGGTACGTGCCGATCCCCGGTTGCTGGACCTCGGAGAACATCGGGTTCTGCGTCGAGACGCGGGGATCGTCCTGCACGAGTTGTGTGAACGTCTGGTACGGGCCCCACTGGACGCCGTGGTGGTCGAAGATCTCGCGCACCTCGTCGATCGTACGCGCGAGCACCCACGGCTTGATTGTCGCCCCGAGCACCTCGCGCGCGGCGAAGCGGCCGCCCTCCTCGTCGAGGTCGACGTTCATCATCTTCGCGATCGCGTCGAATGTCGCACCAAGCCCAGTCGCCTCGACGAGGCTTTCCCACTGACGCTTGGTCAGCGCGACGATCATGACCCGGCGGCCGTCCTTGGTCAAGAAGTCGCGGCCGAACGCGCCGTACAGATAATTGCCGTCCTTGACGCGCTCGTGGTGGGCGATCTCGACCTCGGCGATCTTGCCGAGGTTGCCGACCATCCAGAACGCGACGTCCGACAGGGCGATCTGCACGTACTGGCCGACACCCTCCCGCGTGCGGGTGCGCTCGGCGGCGAGCAGGCTCGCGGTGGCGAGCGCGCCGGTGATCGCGTCCCACGCCGGCAGCAGGTGGTTGAAGGGCACCGCGAGATTGCGCGGTCCGGTCGCCCACGGGAAGCCGGTCGCAGGGTTGACGGTGTAGTCGACCGCGGAGGAGCCGTCGTGGTTGCCGACGATGTTGACCATGATCAGGTCCTGGCGTTGGGCTCGCAGCCGCTCGTAGTCGAGGAACCCTCGCGCCGGGAAGTTCGTCAAGAACAGCCCGGCATCGTCGCCGGGAGCGGTGATGAGCGCCTGGACGAGCTCGCGTCCAGCGGGGCTCGAGAGGTCGACCTGGATCGATCTCTTGCCCTTGTTGAGGCCCGCCCAGAATAGGCTGCGGCCGTCGTCGGTCACCGGCCAGCGCTTGCGATCGAGACCACCCCCGATCGGGTCGAAGCGAATCACCTCGGCGCCGAGCTGGGCGAGCGTCATCCCGCCCAGGGGCGCGGCGACGAACGCCGACCCCTCGATGACCCGCACACCGTCCAGGATTCCCGGCATCCCTTACCTCGGTGTCTCACTCACCGCCGGCATCTAAGCCACGAGCGCGACGAAGCGCCAGTCGAGAACGGGCTCGGGCTGCGAACCGTGGGCGCCGGACCGGGTCGCCCCGACGCGCGCCCGGAGCTCTACGAGCCCGCCGTCGAGCCGCTGGACGACCGTCAGCTCGGTCCGCAGCACATCGCCCTCAAATACCGGCCCGAGATGGTCACAGCCGTGCCACGCGACGATCGTCGCGATCGCCGGGATCGCGCGCGTCGCATGCGCGGCCGCGACCGAGATCGTGTGGCCGCCGTACACAAGCCGCTGGCCCTGCGCGCTGCCGGTCGCGTCCGTGTGGGCGAACGCAACGTTGAGAGTCAGCCGCGCGAGCTCAGTCGCGCCGGTGACCGTCTCGCCGGCTTCGACACGGAACGTCTGCCCGGGCTCGAGATCTCCGTGGTGGGGCCCGGGCACGGCGACCCGCAGCGCCTCGAGCCGCCATCGCTCGGGAATCGCCACCCGCAGCCGCGCGGGATCGAGCGCCAGCGGGATCGCGGCGAAGTCGTCGGCGTGCCCGGTCTGCAGATCGCCGTCGCGCAGCGGGATCATCGGGCAGCGCCAGTAGTCGAGCACCGTGTCCCCCGCCGCGTTGATCGTCTGGATCCGCATCGCGACCAGCCCGGTCGGCGGTGCGCCCGGTCGGCGGCGGTTCTGCTTGAGTCCCACGATCTCGGTGCGCGTGCGCAACGTTTCGCCGATGTACACGGGCCGTGCGAGCACGAGCCCGCGGTAGAAAAGGTTGCCGCGCACGCGCTGCGACGGGCCCGTCGACTGCCCGATCGACACGTCGCAGACGAGGTTAGGGTGCACAAGCGGGCGGTCGTGGCCGGTCACCTCGCGGCACAGCGCCGCGTCGAGCGCGAGCCGCAGCCGATCGCCGACGAGCGCCTGGTGCAGTGCGGCGTGCCCGTAGGTGAGCGTCAACCCAGGCGCCTCGTCGAAGACGTCGCCGACGCTCAGCTCCTCGAACCACGGCCCGCCGACGAGCACCGGCGCGCTCTCGACGCTGCTCATCTCGCCAGCTCCTCACAGCCCGCTATCCGCGCCCGCGCGACGACCTCGAGCGCGTGCTTACGGGTCGCCTCGTCGATCATCGCCCCAGCGAGCTCGACCGCGCCCCGCCCCTCAGCGCTCGCGAGCGCGTCAAGCACAGCCCGAGCGTGCGCGACCTCCTCCTCGCCGGGCGTGAAGGCCGCGTTGATGATCGCGAGCTGGCCCGGGTGCACCGCCCACTTGCCGTCGTAGCCGAGCGCGCGCACGTGCTCAGCGCGCAGCCTCAGCCCCTCCTCGTCGCGGATCTCGAGGTACGGACCGTCGATCGCCTGCACGCCGGCGGCGCGGGCGGCGACGAGGACCGTCTCCTGGGCGTACAGCCACCGCTCGGGGGCCGCGCCACCGGGCGTGCGACCGAGCGACGCGCCGAGATCCGCGTAGCCGATGATGAGCGACTCGACGCGGGGCGACGCGGTGGCGATCTCGCCTGCCCGCAGCAATCCGGCGGCCGTCTCGACGAGCGCCTGCAGGCCGATCTCCCGGGCCCCATCGCCGGCGTTATCGAGCAGCCGCGCGACGGCCGCCAGCTCGTCAGCCGACTCGACCTTAGGGACGACGAGCGTCGCGATCCGCGGGCCGGCGCGCCGCGCGAGCTCCGCGATGTCGCGCTCGCCCCACGGGCTCGTCAGCGCGTTGACACGCACCGACACCGGGCGGGAGCCCGCGGCCTCGCGCTCGAGGAACACAGCGACGCGCTCTCGCGCATCATCCTTAGCGCTCGCGTCGACGGCGTCCTCGAGGTCGGCGATGACCTCGGCGGCGTCGAGCCCGAGCGCCTTGGCGAGCATCCGTTCCGAGGATCCTGGGACCGATAGTGACGAGCGCCGGACGCGCATGACGGCACTGTATCCCCTGTCCCCACCTTCGGTCACTCTTGAAAGTGCCACGGCCGCTCACGTCAACCAGGGTCCTCGTGCAGCAAACCGCCGCGCCGTGCCGACCGTGGCCAGCCGCGGGCCGGCGCAGTAACACGAAAGCGGGCGCCCTTCAGCCCCGGCCGTTCAAGCCAGGAGGCATAGCCGCGCTCGGTGAGCTCGCCTGCGGCCCGCGAGTGCCCCTCGAGCAACGCTTCGCCCCACGCCGCCGCCTACTGATCAACTCCAACCGGGTGAGGATCGAATGCCGGCGTGCTTCGACGTGCCACAGCGCCGTTCCCGGACTTTCGGGATAACCCGGATCCGTACCGCGACCTGCCACGTCGACGCGCTCAACCGCGCCGCTCTGCCCGCCCGCCGTGCCTAGCCTCACCAGCCGCACCCAAACCCTGCACAGGCCGGCGGGCGCCGCGCTCGCACTGCCACGAAAGGAGGCGCCAGCCGCCAGACTAGGCCGAGCGGCGACCCCCTTGCGCGGCGAGGAGGGAACTGGGCGACGGCTTTGCTCAGGGCCGTGGCCTCGGTCGCGCCTCCGGCGAGAACTGGGTCCAGAGGCTAGGTCTGGACCGCAAACAGACGCCATGATCCGGTGATGCCTTTGAGCTGGTGCTCTCCTCGGTCGGTGAGGATCTGATCAGAGCCTACGATGAGGTCCCGGACGGTGCTGCTAACCAGCACGTCGCCCGCGCCGGCGAGGTTGCTGATGCGCGAAGCAATGTGAACGGCGAGGCCGCCGATGTCGTCATCGGACAGCAGCTCGCATTCGCCGCTGTGCAGCCCGGCGCGAACGTCCAGGCCAAGCTGGCGGAGACCGTCACGAATGGCGATTGCGCTGCTGATCGCGCGGCTTGGGCCGTCGAAGGTGGCGAGCATCCCATCACCGAGCGACTTGACAAGCCGTCCCCGGTGGCGCTCGACCTGCTCGCGCACGAGCGCATCGTGACGTTCGAGCAGCGTGCGCCAGCGGCTATCGCCCAGCTCGGCAGCGCGGGCGGTTGAACCGACGATGTCGGTGAAGAGGACGGTTGCCAGCACGCGGTCGCTGAGAACCACTCGTCGAACACCTGTCAAGAACTGCTCGATCTCATCCGCGGCCTGGCCACGTGCTGAGACCTCGACGTATCGCGCGCCGGGGATGTGGGCCGCGACGTAGCGCGAGTGGCGCTCGTCGACGAATGCGTCGTTCGCGCGGTGCAGCACCAACGTGGGACACTGCACGCTTGAAAGCGCGTCACGCACATCCAGCTCACCGACCATCGCAAGCGACGCGGCGGCGGCATCGGGGGTCATCGACAGGCGCCGGTGGCGCGCGAGGAGACGTCGTCGCTGCTCGTCCTGACCGGCGAACCCGCCCCACGGCTGCCGCGGTGAACTGCTGCCCCAATGCTCAACGACCGCCTGAACCATCGCAGCGCGCTCCTCGACACTTTGCGCCCACTCATAACCCGCCCCGCGGACCACGCGCGGCGTCGGCGTAATCAGCACGAGGGCGTGAACGAGGTGAGGGTGCGACGCCGCAAAGAGCACCGCCAAGGCGCAGCCCTCGGCAAACGAAATCAACGCCGGCTGGTCAGAGCCCGCGGCCTCGAGCACCGCACGAACATCATCGATCTGCTCCTCCAGCGGCGTGGCCCCTGCGATCCCGCCGGACATGCCTGCGCCGCGTCGATCGAACTGAATCAGCCGCGCAAACGACGCGAGCCGCGTGAGAAAGCGCGCCGACGGCGGCAGTTCCCAGTCGAGCTCAATGTTTGAGAACCACCGCGGGACGACCAGCACATCGAGCGGCCCTTCACCGCCCACCTGGTAGGCGAGCTGCAGATCACCACTACGCGCATACCCCGTGACAACCTCCATCGAGCATCATCGTATGCCTGAACGCCCAGCAGGCCCCGCGGCAACCACGCGAGATGGGCGTCGGCACGCCGCGAGACCTCCTTTGCTCGTCACGCGCTACTCGGCGCACGGTCCGGTCCGAGTTCCGCAAAGCGCGGGTACCGGGGCGCTTTAGCGTCCTCGCTCTGCACCACGAGCAGCCATCTCTCGGGCCCGCAGCGTGATGCCACCGGCGGCATGCATTAAGGCTGACGAGTGCGAGCGAAGACGACTTGCGTGCACGGCGTTGTAGCCAGCGAGACCCGGGTCAGCGGCGGCTCGTGAGCGTCCGATCGCTGGGCGTGTTGGTCTGCGACCCCTCGCGAATGCGCGAATGCGCGACTCGGAAAGTGAGGTTCGGTGCCGAGAACGGGCCGCCCGATCCGGAGGAGTCGTCGAGTTCCCGGTCGACACGCTGGCGCCGGGGATCTGGGAATCTCTGACGTGACGTTCCGCAGCTGCTCAAGCCGGAGCGAAGGCCGCGCGCGGGGAGCGTCCTAGCGACCTCTCGGGCGACGGTGGTGCTGGGTCTCCCGCGGCAGTCGCAGTCAGCCCCGCCATTCAGCCGCCAGTGCGACGGCCGCCGCCCACTGCTTGCGTCGCGCTGCCCGGTCGGACGGGTGCAGCAACGGCTCGGCAACGCAATCCACGGCAACCTCGGGAAGTTCGTCGACGCTGCTCCAAAAGCCCGCCGCCAAGCCGCCGATCATTGCGGCACCAATCGCCGCCGCCTCGCTACGGGCGGCGCGTTGCACGCGGACGTCGGCAAGGTCAGCGAGGCGCTGGAGAACCCAATCGGAGCGCGACATCCCACCGTCCACGATGACGGTCGCGAGGGGCATTACGACGTTGATCGCGGCGAGCGCATCGGCGACCTGGTGCAGCACGCCGTCGACGGCGGCGCGGGCGATCTGGGCGCGAGTGCTCGCGCGGCTGAGCCCGAACAGCGCGGCACGCACCGTCGGGTTCCAGGACGGAGTGCCCAGGCCTTGCAAGGCGGGTACGCAGGCGACGGAGTCGTCCTCCGGCCCGGCCGCGCTGAGCAGAGCATCGAGTTCCGGGGCGGGTGGTAGCACGCCGAGCCCGGCCAGCCAGTCCAACGCGGCGCCGGCCGAGGGGACGAACCCCTCCAGCGCGTAGCTGGTCTTGCCAAGCCGGCGCCAAGCGCAGGACGCGAGTACGCCCGGCGGCGCAGCTGGTCGGGTTGCGCCGGCCTGGGCAAGGACGAACGCTCCGGTGCCGAGCGTGACTTTCGCCATTCCGGCTCTCCAGCAGCCGAGCCCGAACAGTGACGCCTGCTGGTCTCCTAGGACGCCTGTGACGGGAAGACCTGTTGGGACGGCCGAAGCCGGCCGCAGGCTCCCCACTGCATCGGAATCGATGATCGGTGGCAGCAGGGCCGGCGGGACCCCGAACAAGTCCAGGAGGCGATCGTCCCAATCGTCGCCGCCGAGCGGGCAGAGCAGCGTACGACCCGCATTACTCACCTCGCAGGCCTGGATTCCGGTGAGATGGCGAACCAGCCACGAGGCGACGTCGTCGTAGACAAGCTCCCCCGTCTCCGCTCCGGCGCGGGCGCCATCTACGTGGTCGAGCACCCAGCTCACCTTCGTGGCCGGGAACGTCGCGTCCAGCTCGAGTCCCGTGCGGGCGCGCACGAACGGTGCGTGGCCGGCCTGGGTGAGCGCGGCGCAGCGATCGGAGGTCCGGCGATCCTGCCAGACGATCGCCGGGTAGATCGGGTGCCCGGACGCGCGCTCAGAGATAATGAAGGTCTCGGTCTGGTTGGTGATCCCGAGGGCGACGACATCTGCGGGCGTGGCCGCCGCCGCGGTCAGCGCCCCGGCGATGGCCGAGGATGAGGACGCGAGCAGCTCGGCGGGGTCCTGCTCCACCAGCCCGGGGCCGGGAAACGACGCGCTCACCGCCACCGCGGCCGCCCCCCGCTGCCTGAGGTCGTGATCGAACGCGAGGCAGCGAGTGCTGGAGGTGCCCTGGTCGAGCCCGAGGACGATCTGGGTCAACCTACGGCCCCCACCGGGGGGAGTTCCGCCAGGAGGACGGCGCGGTAGGCGCGCAGCGCGCGGTCGTCATCGCCCTCGCGCTCGCCCGCCCGCTCAGCCGCGACGCGTCGAAGCCATGACTGGACCTCGTGGCGCACACGCGCGGCGTCCCAGCCAAGCGCCATGGCCATCAGCGCGGCGGCCGGCGCCGCGGCCCCCACGCCGCGGTCGGCGCTGGTGATGGCGAGCCGGGTACGCCGCGCCAGGACGTCCTCGAGGTGAAGCGCCCCCTCATGGGTGCACGCGTGAACGACCTCGACGGCGAGGTGGCCCTCCCCGCCCTCCAGAGGCTCGCGCAGCTCGGGACGTTCCGCGATCAGGTCGATCAGCTCGTGGACGCGGTCGCCGTAGCGACGCAGCAGTCGCTCCATCGTCGCGACCGGGACGCCAGCGCGCGTGGCGAGAATCTGGCGTCCCCCGAGTGCCGCCCTGAACCCGTCGGCGCCGACCAGCGGTACCGTGGCCGTGGTGGATCCGGGCACGCTGGAGAAGCCGCGAGTCGATGCGTCAATCAGGTCGGCTGCCATCAAGCGGTAGGTCGTGTACTTACCGCCCGCGATCGTCGTCAGACCGGGTGCTGGCGTCTCGACGACATGGCGCCGGCTCAGCCGCGTCGTGTCGGTCAGAGCCGCGGAGCCGACGAGTGGGCGCAGCCCGGCGAACACCCCACGAACGTCCGCCCGGGTGAGCGGCTGGTCCAGCAGAGCGTTTACTCTTGCCAACAGATAGTCGACGTCGGCGCCACTGGCCACGGGCTCGTCCGGCCCGAGCCTCCACGGCGTGTCGGTGTCACCGATCAACCAGCCGGCCTCGGTGGGGATGACGAACAGCACGCTCTTTTCCGTGCGCGCCAGGATCCCGGTCGACATCGGGATTCGATCGCGCGCCACCACCAGATGAACGCCCTTCGACGGCTGGATCCGGGTCGACGAGTCTGTGAGCACCGTCGCACGCAATCGGTCTGTCCACGCTCCGGCCGCGAGCGCAACGTGGCGGGCGGCCACCGTTACGGTCTCGCCCATTTCCTCGTCAAACACTTCGGCTCCGCTCACCCGACCGCCGGTCTGCAGCAGGCGGCTAACCCGAGCGCGCGTCGCCACGTGGGCACCCCGCGACGCAGCGGTGCGCGCGACGGCGACGACCATCCGCGCGTCATCTTCGGCAGCGTCGAAGAACCTCACGGCGCCGACGAGGCCGTCTTCGAGCAGGGCAGGGGCCTCGGCCAGCGCACCGCGCCGAGTCAGGTGGCGGTGGCGTGGCAATGAGCGGGCCCCTCCCAGCGTGTCATAGGCTGCCAAGCCCGCGCCCAGGTACAGGCGCTCCCAGCCGCGCCGCCGCAGCGGCCAGAGGAATGGCACCGGTGCCACCAGGTGCGGTGCCAGCCGGGTTAGTAACAGCTCGCGTTCGCGCAGCGCCTCGCGGACCAGCGCAAGGTCCCCCATCTCGAGATAGCGCAGTCCGCCGTGAATCAGCTTGCTCGACTTGCTCGATGTGCCCGACGCGAGGTCCGCGGCCTCGACCAGCCCCACCGTGAGGCCTCGCGCCGCGGCGTCGAGCGCCGCTCCCGCCCCGGTGATACCACCGCCGACCACGAGCAGGTCAAGCCCACCGCCAGCCATCGCAGCGAGGGCCCGGCCTCGTCCGCCCGCGTCAAGGACTCCCTGTCCGTTGAGCACCTAGTGCCAGACCTCGAAATGGCGGCGGTGGCTGTCGAGGTACGCGCCCGGCTTGAAGAAGCGGTCATAGAAATCGAGGTCGAGATGCTGTGCCTGAAGGAAGTTCATCACCCAGACGCTCGGCACGGTGCCCGGAAACTTGCCCCACGTGTCAAGCGTGTACTGGCACTGGTGCGTGACGCAGGCCTGGAAGCGCTCGTCATGCCGCTCGGCCGAGGCACGGATCGCACGCGACTCAGTCCACGCCCCTGGTGTGTCGGGGTGGTAGGGGCCGCCGGGACCAAACTTGCGCTGGACGAACGCACCGACCGCGTCGGCCATGGTGGCGAAATGCGGCGGGCAGAACGCGTGGAAGGTTCCGTCCGTCCGCCCGGTGGGATTGGGCGTGCCCCAACGTGGATCGGTGTCGTAGCGGAAGCCGAGACCCGGCACATCTGGCTCTCCGGAGGCCCCGAGCAGCGCCATGTGCTCGATGCCGTCGAACGACCACCCGCCTGATGGGAAATGACGTTGGGGTCA
>CAXMLR010000282.1:0-1567 GCA_964194275.1 uncultured Solirubrobacterales bacterium | reverse complement strand
GCCTTGACGATGTTGTGGTAGCCCGTGCAGCGGCACAGGTTGCCTTCCAGCGCGTGCCGGACCTCGCCCTCGGTCGGATCCGGACTCTCGGCCAGCAGGCCGGCCGCGGCCATTATCATTCCCGGCGTGCAATAACCGCACTGCAGGCCGTGATCGTTCCAGAACGCCTCCTGCACAGCGTGGAGCTGGCTCTCGGTGCCGAGTCCCTCGACGGTCGTCACCTCGGCGCCCTCGGCCTGGACGGCGAGAATCGTGCACGACTTCACCGCCTTGCCGTCGAGGTGGATGGTGCAGGCTCCGCAGTTGGATGTGTCACACCCGACATGGGTGCCGGTGAGGTCGAGGTCGTCGCGCAGCGCGTGGACGAGCAGCCGGCGCGGCTCGACCTCGAGTTGATGCTCGACGCCATTTACCGTCAAGCGCACAGGGACGGGACCGCTCATACCTCTCCTCTCCTCGGTGGCAAGGGTTGAACGCACCTTACTCCCCGCCGCAACGCTGGTGTGGAGGCTGCCGGGGGCCGCCTGGCCGGCCGCCAGGAGGCCCCCTGATCAGACCGATCTCGAGCACACCGGCAACGACGAGCCCGTCGATCCCGACGAGGCGGCTAACGTCACCTGCATCTGCTGTTCCTCCTAGTCCGCGTCCGCGCTCCGGTGTTGCGCTTGCGCCCACTTTCTTTGGTGCTGTGGGCTGTCGGTCGCGGGCCATCCGCATGTAGGACCCCTCGGCTTGCTGGGCGAGTCGCTTCTCGGCTTCACGGACGGCCCGGTGGCGGTCCAGATCCCGGCGGCGGAGCGCTCAAAGCGGTTGGCGATCAGCTCGAGCTTGCGGAGCTTCTTCGCGGTCGGTGACGGTTGGGCGTGCGCGTAGTTCTCGTCGCTGCCAGATCCGGGGCCGCGACTGGTTGAGGATGCCGCCCCACGGATGCCTAGAAGTGCCGCGGCCCAAGCCGATCGCGGAGCCGCGATCCTCGGTAGCCGCTCTCGGGTTGGCGAGACGATGGCGTAGTCAACCAGCGTCTGAGGGAGGACCTCGTGCCATCCACTGCGTTCATGCAAAGCGGGAGGGCGTGGCAACCGATGTGATCGCCGAGAGTTGGCGTAGGATCGCGTTCGTGGATCGCAACGAGCTTCGGGCGTTGCAGCAGCCGTTGAAGGATCGCTACCGGGACGAACCGGAGCAGGCCCTCGTGACGCTCTCTGCCACAGGCGCCCTGGGCGATGGGGTCTCCTGTTCAGTGAGGACGGGACGCGCGCTCGCTCTGGCAGGCCTCCATCCAGCGAGCGGTGGCGATGGCTCGTTATTGTGCTCGGGCGACATGCTGCTGGAGGCCCTCGTCGCGTGTGCCGGGGTCACGATTCGGGCGATCGCCACGTCGGTTGGGATCCCGCTGGTGGGCGGCACGGTGCGTGCGGAGGGCGACCTCGACTTCCGCGGCACTCTGGGCGTGGATCGCGAGGCGCCGGTCGGCTTTGCAGCCATCCGGCTTGTGTTCGAGCTCGATGGCGAGATCGAGCGGGAGCAACTCGATCTCCTGAAGCGCCTCACCGAGCGCTACTGCGTC
>CAXMLR010000281.1:0-4695 GCA_964194275.1 uncultured Solirubrobacterales bacterium | reverse complement strand
CTCGATCGCGTCCTGGTCGCCCAGGTAGTCCGAGCCCTTGACGGTGTCGAACGCGTGCGACTCCCAGGAGTCCTCTGGATTCAGCGCGGCGTTGATGCCCCCCGCCGCGGCGACCGAGTGCGAGCGGACCGGATGCACCTTCGAGATGATCGCGACCGTCGCGCCGGCTTCGGCGGCGGCCAGCGCGGCCCGCTGGCCGGCCAGGCCGGCACCGATGATCAGAACGTCGTGGGAGGGCACGAAGATCGATTCTATTTAGTGGCAGGCTCCGTCGGCTTTGCGGGTCCGGATTCGGGGTGTTTGCTCGGGCGGGGCGATCGGGCTCGCTTGGGGCCAAAGCGCGTATTGCTCAAGTGCGGCGAGGCCGCCGTGTCGCGGAGCCGCCCTCTCAGGGCCCGACCCCGGCTGGGCCCCGGCTCACACCACCGGCGTACCGAGCGCCGACTGCAGCGCCCGCCGGACCTGCTCGACCGTGACGACACCGCGCAGCACGCCCTCGGCGTCGACCGCCATCAGCGCGCCGATCCGCCCGAGCGACTCCGAGGACAGCACCTCGGTCAGGGGGCGATCCTCGTCGACGTGCCAGTTGGCGCTCTCTGCGCCGTCGAGGCCCGCGCTGGCGGTGAGCCAGCTCTCGCCGCGGTCGACGGCCGCCTGCATCACCTCCTGCCGGGCGATTCCGAGAAACCGGCCCGCCTCGTCGATCACCGGAAACCACGACCAGCCGTAGCGCAAGAAGTACTCCTCCAACGCTTGGGCGACGGGGGTCTGGGCGTCGATTGTCACCGGCTGGCGGTCCATGATGTCGGCCACCCGCACGCCTTCGATGTGCTCGGTGAGAGCGGTCTGAACCAGCGCACCACGTGCGGCCTGGCCCAGGAGAAAGGCCAGCAGGATGAGCCAGATTCCGCTGAACGCGCCGCCACCCGATAGCGCCAGCCAAATTCCGACGCCGGCGAGGATCACCGCGAACGCCTGGCCGAGCTGTGCGGCGGAGCGCGTCCCGCGACGTTTGTCGCCGGTGACCCGCCACACGATCGCGCGGGCGATGCGGCCGCCATCGAGCGGGAAGGCGGGGACCAGGTTGAACAGCAGCACGGCCAGGTTCATCAGCAGCAACCAGCTGAGGGCGAGCAGAACCGGGGTGACCGTGACCTCACCGTCGAGCAGGAACGCATGCCACAGCCGGTGCGGTCCGACGATGGCCAGATCGACGACCAGGAACACCAGCACCATGCCCAACGTCGCCAGCGGCCCGGCGGCGGCGATCTTGAATTCCTCGCCGGGGGAGCGGGCGTCGCGGGCCATCTGGGTCAGGCCGCCGAACAGGAACAGCTGGATGCTCTTGACCTCGATGCCCTGCCGGCGGGCGGCCAGCGCGTGGCCGAGCTCGTGCACGATCAGCGAGGCGAAGAACAGCAATGCGCTGATGACGGTCGTCAGATAAGCCTGGCCATCTGAGCCGTGCAACGTCCCGCGGAAGGACGGCGAGAGCCAGAGGATCACCAGGAACAGCATCAGGAACCAACCAGGGTCCACGCCTATCCGGATCCCGAGTACGTCCATCAGCTTGATCGAGCCAGGACGGCGCAACATGCCGGAATGGTCGCACAGGCGCTACCGTGATCCGCCGCGCCTCGTCCGCTTTGAGATTGGAGTGCTCCTGTGACTGATTACCTGCGAGAGCTGCGAGTCCACCTTGGTGAGCTGGAGGACCTCCGCTACGCGGCGGGCCTGCTCGGCTGGGATCAGCAGACGATGATGCCGCCACGCGGCGGTCAGACCCGGGCGGAGGCGCTGGCCACGCTCGAGCGCATCACCCACGAGATGTTCGTCGGTGCACAGACGGGCCGGCTACTCGACGCCGCCGAAGCTGATCTGGACGGCGCCTCGCCGGACTCCGACGACGCCTCGCTCATACGTGTCACGCGCCGGCAGTGGGAGAAGGCCCGGCGGGTGCCGGGCTCGCTCGCCGCTGACCTGGCGCGGGCGGCGTCGGTAGGTCAGGAGGCGTGGGTGACTGCGCGCGCGCAGAGCGACTTCAGTCAGTTCGCCCCATACCTGACACGGAACCTTGAGCTGGCCCGGCAGTACGTCGACTGCTTCGACGGCTTCGACTGCTCGTACGACGCGCTCCTGGACGACTACGAGCCCGGCGCCAAGAGCGCTGAGGTGGCAGTTCTGTTCGATGAGCTAAAGGGGGAGCTGCGGCCGGTGATCGCGACGTTGAGCGAGCACGCCGATGCCGTCGACGACAGCTGCCTGCACGGAAGCTTTCCCGTCGAGCGGCAGCGTGCGCTGGTGGACGGGGTGATCTCGCTGATGGGTTTCACGCGCGACGGCTGGCGCCTCGACGATGCGGTG
Source organism: uncultured Solirubrobacterales bacterium (assembly GCA_964194275.1). Classification (GTDB taxonomy): domain Bacteria; phylum Actinomycetota; class Thermoleophilia; order Solirubrobacterales; family Solirubrobacteraceae; genus Palsa-465. The sequence continues at coordinate 2,331 of CAXMLR010000281.1, read as the reverse complement.
CACCCGTCCGCGGCGGGGTTCGGTGCGGGAGATGTGCGAATCACCACACGCTGGGAGTCGAAGTACTTTCCCGCCGCGCTGTACGGAGCGATGCACGAATGCGGGCACGGGCTCTACGAGGACGGCGTCGCCGACGAGCTACGGCGCACTCCCATGGGCCACGGCGAGTCGCTCGGCATGCACGAGTCCCAGAGTCGAATGTGGGAGAACATGGTCGGCCGCGGGCGTGCCTTCTGTGGAGTGCTGGCGCCGCGTTTATCCGAGGTGTTCGGCGGCTCGCTCAGCGACGTCGACCCCGACGTGCTCTACCGCGCGGTCAACCGGACCCGGCCGTCCTACATCCGCGTGGAGGCCGACGAGGCGACCTACGCCCTGCACATCATTCTGCGCTTCGAGCTCGAGCAGGAGCTGATCGAGGGACGGCTGTCCGTGGCCGACCTGCCCGAAGCCTGGAATGTCCGCTTTCAGGACTACCTCGGCCTGGAGGTCCTCGACGATGCGAACGGTGTGCTCCAGGACGTTCACTGGTCCTGCGGGCTGATCGGGTACTTCCCCACCTATGCGCTTGGAAATCTGATCGCCGGCCAGCTTTGGGAGCGCGTGCATGAGGACGTACCCGACCTCGAAGCCTCGATCGCCGCCGGCGAGCTGGGGCCACTGCGCGAGTGGCTGCGCGAGCGCGTGCACCGCCACGGAGCGAAGTTCCAGACCACCGAGCTGCTCGAGCGCGTCGTCGGGGAACCGATCTCCGTTGGCCCTTACGTGCGCTACCTCAAGCGCAAGCTGGGCGACGTTTACCGCCTCGAGCTATAGCTGCTCGAGCGCTTGGTTGAGGATCGAGCTCGGCCGCATCGCAGCGGCCGCTCGTGCGGCGTCGGGCCGAAAGTAGCCGCCGAGATCGACCGGTGAGCCCTGGACGGCGCTCAGCTCGTGCACGATCTGCCGCTCGTCCCGTTCCAGTCGCTCGGCCAGCGGCCGCAGGCGCTGAGCGAGCTCAGCGTCCTCGCTCTGCCCTGCCAGCTCCTGCGCCCAATAGAGGGCGAGGTAGAAGTGACTTCCGCGGTTGTCGAGCTCGCCCGCCTTGCGTGACGGCGAGCGATCCTCCTCAAGGAGGCGGCCGGTAGCGCGGTCGAGCGTGTCGGCCAGCAGGCTCGCGCGCGGGTTGTCGTCCACCTGCGCCAGCAACTCGAGCGCGGGGGCCAGGGCGAGGAATTCACCGAGCGAATCCCAGCGCAGATGGTTCTCGTCGGTGAACTGCTGCACGTGCCTGGGCGCTGAGCCTCCGGCTCCGGTTTCGAACAGGCCGCCGCCGTTCATCAAGGGCACGATCGACAGCATCTTCGCGCTGGTGCCGAGCTCGAGAATCGGAAACAGGTCGGTCAGGTAGTCCCGCAGCACGTTGCCGGTCACCGAGATCGTGTCCTCGCCCCCCCGCGCGCGCTCGAGCGTGAACCGTGCCGCTGACGCGACGTCGCGAATCTCGATCTGCATGCCCGTGAGATCGAGCTCGGCGAGCGCCGGTCGCACCTTCTCCAACACCTGTGCGTCGTGGGCGCGAGTCTCATCGAGCCAGAACACGGCTGGTGTGTCCGATTCACGCGCCCGTTTGACGGCAAGCCGGACCCAGTCCTGGATCGCCGCGTCCTTGGTCTGACACATGCGCCAGACGTCGCCGGTGTCCACCTCGTGCTCGAGCACCGTCCCGCCCGCGTCATCGATCACCCGTACTCGGCCCGGGCCGGCAAGCTCGAACGTCTTGTCGTGGGATCCGTACTCCTCCGCGGCCTGCGCCATCAGGCCGACGTTCGGCGTCGTGCCCATCGTGGCCGGATCAAACGATCCGCGCGCACGGCAGTGCTCGAGCGCCTCGGCATACAGCGACGCATACGAGTGATCGGGGATCACGAACTTGGTGTCCTGTAGTTCGCCCTGGGCGTTCCACATCTGACCTGAGGCGCGGATCGCGGCCGGAATCGACGCGTCGATGATCACATCGCTGGGCACGTGCAGGTTGGTGATCCCCCGGTCTGAATCGACCATCGCCAGCGGAGCCCCCTCCACGTACGCCGCCTCGATTGCGGCCCTGATCTGGGCACGCTCAGCGTCGGGAACCTGGCCAAGCGCACCGAGGAGCGCGGCGACGCCGTCGTTCGGGTTGATCCCGGCCTTGGCCAGGGCGGCACCATGCGCGGTGAACAGCGTGGAGAAGTACGCGCGGACGGCGTGACCGAAGATGATCGGATCAGACACCTTCATCATCGTCGCCTTCAGGTGCACCGAGAACAGGACCCCCTGCTCGCGCGCAAGTCCGATTTGCTCGGTGAGGAAGCT
>CAXMLR010000280.1:0-3401 GCA_964194275.1 uncultured Solirubrobacterales bacterium | reverse complement strand
TCTAGGCGTAGCCGTAGCTCTGATAGCAGCATTCGGCATCTTCACTGCGCCGGCAGGCGCCACGAGCTTCACCAACTCAGTGCAGCTCAAGGGCGCGACCGGAGGCGAGCCGAGCATCGCCACCGATCCCTTCGGCGACGTGTTCGTCTCTGGACCGCAGGGCATCCCCAGCGGCGTCAACGGCACCGGAGGGGTCGGATTCTGGGCCTCGCACGATAACGGCGACACCTTCGGTCGCGCCCGGTTGATCGGCTCAGACATCGGCGGCGGCGACAGCGACCTGCTGTACGCCAAGAATGCCCTCTACGTGGCCGACCTCGAGGCCAGCACAGCCCAGATCTGCAAGAGCACTGACCGCGGCAACACCTTCAGCGGTATCGGCCCAATACCGGACCCCAACCACTGCACGACGACCAACGGCGGTCAGGCGGGTCCTTCGGATGACCGCGAGTGGCTGACGGCCGCCCCCGACGGGACCCTCTACCTGACCTACCACGAGTTCGTCAGCGCCCAGCCCGTGGCCTTCCGCAGCGACAACGCCGGTGGCGACACGTTCTCAAACGCCTGCGGCTCGCTGGTCACCGATCCGACGATCGAGGCCAACGTGCCCACCGATGTCACGGGCGGCACGCTGGTGGCCAAGCCTGTCACCGACAGCAAGGGCAACCTCTATGTGCTGTTCTCGACCACAACCCAGCACGAAAACGCCTCGGCGATCGCGCAGGGCCAGACCAGCGGGACCTTCAGCCAGCTCTACCTCGCCGTCTCCCACAACAAGTGCAAGACCTTCACCGACTACACGGTGTTCGACGGCGAGAAGCGGTACGGCGAGAACATGGTCCAGTTCGGAGACGTCTTCAATAACCTGGCCATCGACGGGGCCGATAACCTCTATGTGGTCGGGGCGGGTTACATCGGCCACACCCCGTTCGCGACCACGACCAACGTCTACACGTTCCATTCCTCCGACGGCGCTCAGCACTGGTCAGCGCCGACCCAGGTCGGCGCCCCAAACGCGGCCCACATGCTCCCAGCGGCCGTCGGCGGACCGATCGCGGGGCAGCTCTCGATCGGTTTCTTCCGCACCGTTAACGGCGTCACCGACCCCAACAGCAAGGCCGGCAAGTGGACCTACGGGACCGCCCAGTCGAGCGACGCGAATGCGAACACTCCGGACTTCTCCTACAGCGACGTGCGCCCGGGCGCCGTCTACCACAACGGAGAGGTCTGTAGCCAGGGGATCCTCTGCGGCACTACGCCCAACGGACCCAGCGACCGCTCCTTGCTCGATTTCACCTCCGTGGCGCTCGACAGCCAGGGCTGCTCGGTGTTCACCTTCGCGGGCAACCCGACCGGCGCTCCCGGCAAGAACGACTCGACTAACACTTTCAACTACGTCACGCGACAGACCGGTGACTGCTTCCCGACGTCTGCCGGCGGAACCGGCTCGGGACCAGGGGGCACGAAGCACGGCCCGGGAGACCGAGGCGGAAGGGGCACCGCGAGGTGTCCGCGGCCGAGCGGGAGGATCGCCGGACGCCGGGTCGGGGTGCTCGCCCTCGGGCAGACGCGGAGCTATGCCCGCCGCCTGCTACCGCGGTTTAAGCGGACCCACAACGCCTTTGACGACTTCTGTCTGCGGGGCGGCTGGGGAATCCGCGTCGGTTATCCGTCGGCGCAGCTGCTGCGCTTTGTGTCGCCACGCACGCGCAAGGCCAATGCGGGCCGGATCGTGATCGCGTTGACCGCGAACCGCTACTACGCGCTGAACGGTGTGCGCCCCGGCGTCAGCCTCGCCGCGGCCAAGCGCAGGCTGAAAATCAAACAGCCCCCATTCCACATCGGGCGAAACTACTGGTATTTGGTGCCCGGGCGTGCCGAGGTCGGCGTCCTGAAGGTCCGCCGCGGCCGCGTTCAAGAGGTGGGGATCGCCACCGCGTCGCTGGCTCGGGGACGTAACGCGCAGCGCCGCCTGATGCGCAGCTTCAACGAGGTCTAACCGCCCGGCGTGGGGGCGCCGAGCGTCACGCGCCGGGCGTCACGCTGACCGGGAGGTCTACGGGCGCTCGTGGCAGGAGAACTCGAAGCGCATAACCCGTGCGGCGAACCGGGAACGGGTCACGCTCCACGCGCAGCACGGTAGATTAGCCTCGACCAGGCGGCGGTGTCGGCGCTTCCGGCTGGTAGAAGTGCTCTGAGAGCAAGCGCTACTCGACTCCGTAGCGTCACGCCGATCAGCACGTCGCTTGTTTCGGGCCAACCAAGCTCGTCAACAGTAGGTATACGCGGAGCCACGACGAGCAGGCCGCGATGAACCGTCCCATCAAGCCATTCGTGTGTCGGCGCCGGTGAGAAACTGACCCCCCTTCGCCGGTTGAGATTTGACCCCACCCGTGGGATGTGGGCGGAGGCGTCCGGGGTGATCGTGAGCCTGGCTCGGTCGTGTTGATCGAGTGCCAGGAGGAGGCGTGCTGGACGTGGAGCGTTGGGCTGAACTTCGCCGGGAGCATTTCGTTCGTGGCGTGCCGATCAAGGAGTTGGTCCGCCAGACTGGGCTGTCGAGGAACACGGTCCGGGTGAGGCGAACTAGTTTCCAGATTCGGGCCGCAGAGCCGGCAAAGCTCATCGGTAGCCCGAGCCCGGGAAACATCGCCCAGCTACAACCGCTAGCGACGAGCCTACAGAGCGCTTTCATCCCGCTTTCACCGATCGCCGCCGGAGGCAGCACGAGCGTCACCGGCACCTCCTCACTGAGTTCGTGGGCGTCGGGACGGGTCGCGGCGGCGGCCCGCGCAAGCGCAGCTGCCAACCTTGCGGCCCAGCGCAAGGAGGTCCAACGGGCGGCATCCAAAGCAGCGACGCAAGCCGTGGCCATCGGCAATAGCGGAAGCTCCGCCTCGCCTCCCAGCTACGGGGTGCAGTCGCTGCCCGACCAGTGCGGGTCCGGGGTCTCCGGGAGCGCTGGCGTGAGCTGCGCGTTCGCCGAGAACGCGTTCTATGAATACTGGAACGCGACCGGTGGCAACCCGACGCTGGGCGCCGGCATCTCGGCTTGGAGCGCCGAGGGCCAGGCGTACTACCCGCTGTCGTGCGGGTCGGGCGGCGGAGTCGTCGACTGCACTGGGAGCAACGCCCGCGGAGTGTTCCTCGACGCGCGGTTCACGCAGGCTGCAGTGTCCGCGTACACGCAGAGCCAAGCAGCGACGTATGCGGCATCGGGCAAGCCTGGGCCCAACGGATGACATCGAACCCACACGATGATCGAGCCAGTCTGCGTTCTCGTGCCCGTGAGCGGTCTCGGCACCGCCGCCGCGTGTCTAAGTGGTTGGCCGTAGCGCTGGGTGCGGGCGGGCTTGCGGTAGCGATCGTTCCCTTGGTTTGCGTCTGACTTCGTGATAGAG
>CAXMLR010000279.1:0-4812 GCA_964194275.1 uncultured Solirubrobacterales bacterium | reverse complement strand
CCGCACGCCGACTCGCAGTTGAAGCAGACCGTCGGAACGATCATGTATTCGCGCTTGACCTTCCGCGGCCACGCGCCCGGATCGTATTCGGTCCAGGAGTCCCACTCATCGATCGGTGGATAGGACTCCAGCACCCGGTCCTTCGGCCCGTACCCAGTGGGCCGCCGGGCGCCCTTTCGATCGATCCCTCCCGCCATCAGCTGAGGGGGACGCTCTGGCCGGCCCGAACCCACGCGTCCTCGTAGAACCACAGGCCGACCAGCGCCAACGCCCCCCCGGCCGCCAGCAGTCCCGTCCCTCCGAGCGCCAAGAACAGTGCCGCGAGCACCCCCGGGATGGCGAGCCCGACGAGCATCCCGCCGATCCAGAAGCGCTTGGCGAACAGATCTCGCCACAGGTTCAGCGCGGCGCGCTCGGCCTGGCCAGTCGGATGCCCACCGAGCAGGTCAAGGGCGATGATCGACACGCTCGCTGCCGCGGCGAGCGCCAGCGCCCACCCCAGGGCCCGGACATCGGCGCGAGGCGCCCCGACGAACAACGCCGTCACGCCGAGGCTCGCCGCGCCCGCCAGCAACGCGTTGACGACCGTGTGGGCAAAGAGCAGCGGGCTCTGCCACAGATCCCGGCCCTCGCACTGGTTAAACAGGAACGCGGTGTAACCGGCGAGCATCACTCCGGCGGGCACCATCAGCCAGCGCAGCGCATCGCGCATGCCGTGCCAGCCCAGCACCGAGGCGACCGTGAAGATCAGCGCGATGACCGCTGCGGCGTTGATGATCTGGGCGCCGATCGCCAGCCACGAACGCCACTGCGGGCGGGTGAACAGGTAGTAGAAGCGGCGCGGCTGCTTGAGATCCCAGACCAGGAAAATGCCAGTCAGAGCAATCCCGCCGAGCGCGAGCACGCCCGGCACCACATCGGCGAGCGCTGACCCGCGCGCCCCGATTACCAGCAGGAGCACTGCGAGCATCATCGCCCCGGCCGCGACCCCCTTGGTGAGGAAGTAGCTGGCCACGCGCCAGCCCCATGGTGGCGGGTGTGAGACGTCGGCGGTCACAGTCGCGCTCGCCTCAGGAGTCAGGGGCCGCAGCTTCTCGCGCTGAGAAGACGCGACCTCGGTCGTCAGATACGCTTCTCCACCGCCCACGGCCAGCGGATTGATCGAGGCCTGGTGCACGCCGATGTAGAACAGCTTGGGGCTGGTGCCCTGCTCCGGCGCGCGCACAAAAGAGGCCTCGGTGTCGATCAGCCGGCTGACTTCGGAGGCGGGGTCGTCGAGGTCTCCGGAGATGATCGCCTGCGTCGGGCAGACGATCTCGCACGACGGCTTCAAACCGACATCGACGCGATGCGCGCAGAAGTTGCATTTTGCCGCCGTCTGCGATCTCGGGTCGATGTACAACGCGTCATACGGGCAGGCGTTGAGGCAGGCCTTGCAGCCGATGCACCGTTCGGGATCGAAGTCGACGATCCCGTCCTCACGGCGATATAGCGCCGTGACCGGACAGACCTCGACGCAGGGCGCGTCATCACAGTGGTTGCAGCGCATGACCGAGAAGAACCGGCGCGTGTCGGGGAACTCGCCCTGCTCGATGTACTTCACCCAAGTGCGAAACACCCCGAGCTCGACGCCGTGCTCGGCCTTGCACGCGACCGTGCAGGCGTTGCAGCCGATGCACGAACGCTGGTCGATCACAAAACCCAGCCGCGTCATGATCCGGCGTTCGCTTCGGCGTTGGGCGCGCAAGCTGATGTCGACTGATCGATCACTTGTCCGCGCTTTGGAGCAACGGCCGTTGACAAGCGATCAGGTCGCCGACGCTGCGGACGAATGCTCGGCCTTCTCGAGCGGCTGTCCGAGTCGACCCCATTTCGGGACGCCACCGTCAACGACGTGGATCACATGCTCAGCACCGAACCGCTGGACCAGGCTCGCGCCCGTAGCGGCACGCTGCCCTGAGCCACAGATCACGGCGACCGGCTTACCACGGTCAAGGCCGTCGGGGAGCTGGGTGATGTCGTGCCAGCATTCGAAAGTCGATTCGGGGATGTGACCCTCGTCCCACTCCGTCTGCTCGCGCACGTCGAGGATCTGTAGTTCGGCCTCGCTCTCTGAACGCTCGAGGAGCTCTTCCACGGTGACGCGCTCGATCCGCTCCACGGGCTGCTTCTCCTGGCGCCAGCTGGTCATGCCGCCGTGCAGAAAGCCGCCGAGCTTGCGGATTCCGACCGCGACCGCGAGCTGCCCGGCATGGCGGCCGTCGAGGTCATCGCGGCCGATCAGCACGATCTCCTGATCGCGATCAGCCAGCCACGCGAGCTTTGACCCGAACCCAGCTCGCATCATCGGAATGCAGAGAGCTCCCGCGATGTGGGCGTCGTCGAATTGCTGATCGGTACGCACATCGACGAGCAGTGCCCCGGCGGCGCACTTCTGCTCGACCTGGCGCGGGGCGAGCGGCAGCAGCTCCACGCCACTGGTGAGCAAAGGACCCTTGTTGAGCTCGACGATCGCCTGGAAATTCGGCGGCTGCGGGCCGAGCTTGGCCAGGGCCTGCTCGATGAAGTCGTCCTCGTCATCGATCTGAAGCGTCGGGTTGTTGGTCCGCTCGAATCCGATCGTGGTCGAGATCTTCATGTCCATCCCGGGCCCGCCGCACATCGAGCCCCCGAGATGACCCGGCCACACCTCGCATTGGTCAGGCAGCGTCAACAGCTGCTCGTGCAGGGAATGGAAAATCCCGCGGGCGCCGTCGGCCTTCTCGATCGCCAAGTCGGGACGGGCGACGTCGCCGACGAACAAAGTGTCGCCGCTGAGGACAGCCCACGGCTGATCGCTGCGGGCGGTGTCGATCAGCGCGAACGCCGTGTGCTCGGGTCGATGGCCCGGGGTATGCAGCGCACGCACCGTGAGCGCGCCGAGCTCGAGCTCCCAGCCGTCCTCGAACGACTCGTGATCATATTCTGGCTCGGCGTCGCGGTGAACGTGAATCGTCGCCCCTGTCGCCGCTGCGAGCCGGCCGTGACCGGAGACATGGTCGGCGTGGTTATGGGTCTCCAGGACATGCTCGATGCTGACGCCCATGTACCGGGCGAGATCGAGATACTCGTCGATTTCAAAGCGCGGATCGACCACCGCGGCAACACCCGCCTTCTCATCTCCGATCAGATACGACGCGCAACCGAGATCGTCATGAGTGATCTGCCGAAAGATCATGGAATCTCCTTCTCGTTTGCTCCCGCCGGGGCGACGGAAGAGGATCGATGCCCCGAAAACAGCGCCGCGAGCTCCGCCTGCTGTTGCTCGATCGCGCCGCACACTTCGTCGCAAAGCCGAGAGATGCTGGAATCCGAGATGCGATAAATCACGCGCGTTCCATGTTTGCTCCGAGTGACCACGTGTGCTCGGTGCAACAGGCTGAGGTGCTTGGCCACGTTCGCGTAGCCCGCCTCAAGCTGGTCTGCGACCTCTCCTACCGACGCCTCGCCCTCTCGACGCAGCATGTCGAGGATGCGCACTCGCATTGGCTCGCCAAGCGCGGCGAAGCGGGCCGCGATCAGTTCAGCCAAGTCCGAGGCAATCGGAGTAGCGCCGAGGGACATACGAACCTATACTATTCGATTGAACAGTATAGGGTGCTCACTGGCCCTCCAACTGAATCCGGCAGCAGCTGGCGGGGGGATGGTGATCTCTGAGCACGGCGGCGCCGGCGGTCGCCGAGAGCTCAGATGAACAGACTGATAGCGGACCGCTTCATTCGCTCGAGCGCCGTGGCTGCTCCCGCGGCATCGTCGAGGCCGTCGATGAGATCCTCGCGCTTGAGTCCCATCAGGTCCATTGTCATCTGGCAAGGCCACAGCTTCACGTCGAGATCGGCGGCCATCTCGAGCAGCTCCTCGGGTGGCGCCACTCCGTTTTCCCCCGCGAGCTTGCGCATCATCATCGGGCCCATGCCACCCATGTTGAGCTTCGACAGGCCGGCGTGAGCGGCACTCCCGCGGTTCATCACCGACAACGCTTTCGTCATCCAGTTGGTCCCGGTGATTCGCTTGTCTTCCCTGACAAGCGGGAACAGGCCCCAGAAGGTGAAGAAGACCGCGACATCCATGCCGCTGGCGGCAGCGGTGGTGGCGAGGATGGTCGTCGGCCACAGGCGGTCGAGATCCCCGCCCCAGGCGACCAGCGTGACCATATTCGGATCACGCGTTTCAAGCTCGCGCTGGGCGATCAATTCCTTCACGAATGTCTCGAGCTCGGCTCGATCCATGCTGGCGACCTTGGCGGGCTCGATCGTTGTCGTGGCTGCCTCCATCGGACCTCCTTGGGTGCTATGGCTGTTGGGGAGCAGCGTCGAGCTCAATGCCCCACGCGGCCCAGTTCTCTCGCAGTGACGTGCAGACCGCGGTGCAGACCTCGTCGAGTGACGGGTCGACGATTCGGTAGAACACTTTCGTCCCGTCGCGACGTCGCGCGATCGTCTTGTGCGCTCGCAGCATCGCCAGCTGCTTGGACGCGCTGGCATACGAGATGCCGAGGCGCTCAACGAGCTCACCGACGTTCAGCTCGCCGCTCGCGTGCAGCTCATTGACGATGCGCAGCCGCGTAGGGTCGCTGAGCAGGCGGAACCGATCGGCGACGCTTTCGATCACGTGCAACGGCAGCGTGGTTCGGTTCTCAGGTGGTGTCATCTGATGGAGCGTAGCTTATTTTCGCTCTTACGCAACTAGGCTTGGTCGGAGGCTATGTTTTCTTATTCTGGAAAATTTGACAAGACGCGTTCCAAGGGATATATGCTGTCTCTTATACACATC
>CAXMLR010000278.1:0-15051 GCA_964194275.1 uncultured Solirubrobacterales bacterium | reverse complement strand
GAGCCGATGGCGTAGCCCTTGGTCACCGCCTTGGTCGTGTTGCCCACGGCGTCGAGTTTGTCGGTGATGTTGCGCACCTCGTCGGGCAGTTCCGCCATCTCGGCGATGCCGCCAGCGTTGTCGGTGATCGGGCCGAACGCGTCGAGCGCGACGATCAGGCCGGTGAGCGAGAGCTGAGCCATCACCGCCACTCCGATGCCGTAGATACCCTGGCCGGCGCCCCCAGCCAGCTTCCATGCGCCGAAGATGCCCAGCGCGATGACGATCGCCGGCAGGGCGGTCGATTGATAGCCGGACGCCAGTCCGGCGATGATGTTCGTGGCGTGCCCGGTCTGCGACGCGCTGGCGGTCTTCTTGACCGGGGAGAAGCGGGTCGAGGTGTAGTAGTCGGTGATCACGAACAGCAGCGCGGTGACGCCGATCCCGATCAGCGCGCAGAGGTAGAACTTCCACCAGTGCGGAGCGGCCGCCCCGGAGATGAAGGTCACCTTCCGCATCAGCCAATAGGTCACGGGGAGGAACGCCAGCGCGGCCAGCACACCGGAAACAACAAGGCCCTGATACAGCGCCCGCTCGACGTTGCCGGCGTTGGACTTGACGGCGAACGTCCCGATGATCGACGCGATGATCGAGACGGCGCCGAGGATCAGCGGGTACATGACCACGGCTGACTGCTGGCTGAACAGCAGCACACCGAGCAGCATCACGGCCACTGCGGTCACAGCGTAGGTCTCGAACAGGTCGGCCGCCATGCCCGCGCAGTCACCGACGTTGTCGCCCACGTTGTCAGCGATCACGGCCGGGTTGCGGGGATCGTCCTCGGGGATACCGGCCTCGATCTTGCCGACGAGGTCGGCGCCGACGTCGGCACCCTTGGTGAAGATCCCGCCGCCCAACCGGGCGAACACGGAGATCAGCGAGCCGCCGAAGCCAAGTCCGATCAGGGCGTCAACCGCATGGCGCGGGCTCTCGCCGGCGATCCAGGTGAGTACTCCGTAGTACCCCGCCACGCCGACCAGCGCGAGCCCGACGACCAGCATGCCGGTCACCGCGCCACCACGGAAGGCGACGTCGAGAGCACCCGAGACACCGCCCCGCGCGGCCTCGGCCACGCGGGCGTTGGAGCGCACGGAGACGTTCATGCCGATGTAGCCCGCCGCGGCGGAGAACAGACCGCCGATCAGGAACCCGATCGCCACCCGGATGTTCTGCAGCGGTATGAGCACGATGAACAGGACGATGCCGACCCCGGCGATCGTCGTGTACTGGCGGTTCAGGTAGGCCGACGCGCCCTCCTGGACGGCGGCTGAGATCGTGCGCATGCGCTCGTTGCCCGGCGATAGGGCGAGCAGGGAGCGCGAGGTCAGGGCACCGTAGAGAACGGCGGCGGCAGCACAAACAAGCGCGACCAAGACGCCGTGATGCGTCAAGAAGCTAGACAAGAAGATCCTCCGGGGAAGCTCTCAATTTGGAGTGAGGCGCGCCGGTAGGCGCGGCCAACAACCGCAAAAGGGCCGCCACCCAGACGTCGAGCGGGGCCCCGTGAAGTAGACGGCGCGGGAGTGTACCGTTCGGAGCGTCGAAGCGGCTACTGACCCGGAATCCAGAGTCGTCCGCTGCGCTGAGCCGGTCCGGCGCCTTCCTCCCCGGGCGCGGGCTCACCGCTGGCCGGCGGTACCTGAGATCCCGCCGCCTCGGGCGACGAGGGCTGCGGCGGAGGGCTCTGATCCGATGCGTCCGGCGCCTCGGGCTGGCCGCCGATCCGTACGAAGGCGAGCTGGAGCTGGGACAAGGCGTCCCGGATCGGCTTGACCTGCTGCGGCGCGATCTGCTCGATCAGGGGCAACATCGCTCGAGTCGCCTCGATCGCCAGCTGGACCTGTGTTTGATCGCGTTCGGCTTCGGTGCCGGGGGCCAGCCCGGTGCGCCGCATCCCAAGGTTGATCAGGGTGACGACGTGCTCGAGCAGCACCTGCTCGACGCGGATCTTCTTGATCTCCTCCTCGTACGCGGCCCGCAGCTCTTCTTCGGTCGGCTGCTCACCGCTGAACGGCTCTGACGTGCTCATCCGATGACCTCCGCTGTGCTTCCGAGCGCTCCAGCATACGTCTCCCGGGTCTGGGCCACCACGGACCCGAAGATCTCCCGCATGTCAACCCCGGCCTCGATCATCCGACGTTGTCGCTGGGCGCCGTTGAGCGGTGGCAGCGCAACGTCGATGCCAAGCTCGGAGCGAGCCGGGGCGGTCCAGCTCAGGAGCCGGTCCAAGGTTTCCGCGGCCGGATACGGTTCCCTGCGCTCGAGGTCCAGCATCTCACCCTCCAGCCCGTGCCGGATGGCCCGCCACAGGTTTTCCTCGATCAGCCGACCTGGGAGGTCGATGGCGGGGAGACCGGCGTCGACGTCGCGCGCGGCCTGAGCCACGCAGGCCACAATCAGCGCCGCGAGGCCGTCCGCTTCAGGCGCGGTCGCCTGCGCGTCACAGATCCGCACCTCGACGGTCCCGAAGGCGAAATGCGGGCGCACCGACCACCACACCTGCGTGTACTCGACGATCGAGTTGGTGCGGACCAGGAAATCGATGTACTGGGAAAACGCGTCCCAGCTGCCGAAGATGTCCGGCACGCCGCAGCGCGGAAAGCTGCGGGTGAAGATTTGCGAGCGCGCGCTGTGCAGACCAGAGTCGCGCCCATCGAGGAACGGCGAGTTGGCGGATATCGCCAGCAGCGACGGAAGCACCGGCCGCAGGCGGTCGCAGACCAGCACGGCTCGGTCGGCGCCATGGATGCCCACGTGCACGTGAAGCGAGAAGGCGTTGTTGCGCCAGGCGACGTACTGCAGCCCCTCCTGAACGCGGTGATAGTGATCGGTGTCGATGATGTGCTGCTCACGATAGTCGGACCACGGGTGGGTTCCGGTCGACCCGAGGGCGAGCCCGCGCTCGGCGGCAAGAGCGAACAGGCGGCGGCGGCGCTCACGCTGAGCCGCTGTCGCCGCGGCGAGATCCGCGCCCCGTCCGGAGCGAATCTCGATCTCCGAGGAGATCAGCTCACCGGCGACCGATTGGGCCAGGACGGGATCGGCCTCGGCGGCGTTCCTGAGCTCCTCGTACCGGCCGACCAGGCCCAGATCGGTGCCGTCCAGGAGCGCGAACTCCTCCTCGATCCCGACGGTGAAGTCGGTCGAGTGCTCGAAGGCCGCGCGCGCGGTATCCAGGTCGAGGTCCACGTCGGGAGCGTCGCTCGGGTCAGGTCAGATAGAAGTACAGCGCGTAGAGCAGATCGACCGCGGGGCTCGAGGTGTGCACGGTGACCTCGGGGGGAACCTGGAGCAGCGCCTCGGAGTAATTGAAGATGATCTTGACGCCGACGTCGGCCAAGTCGTCGGCCAGAGCCTGAGCTGCCGCGGTCGGAACGGCCAGCACCGCCACCACGATGTCCTCGTCCTCCACGACATTGCGCAGCTCCGAGTTGTGGCGAACGGTCAGCGTGCCGATCTGAGACCCGACCTTTCCCCGGTCGACGTCGAACACAGCGACCACCCGGAAGCCGTGGTCGGCGAAGATGTCCGAGGTGGCGATCGCGGTGCCCAGGTGTCCCGCCCCGAACAGCGCGATGTTGTGCTGTCCCGCTGTGCGCAGGATCTTGCGGATCTGGCTGACCAGCGATTCAACGTTGTAACCGACACCCCGCTTGCCGAATTTGCCGAACCCGGAAAGGTCACGCCTGATCTGGGTTGAGTTGACGTGCGTGTAGTCCGCGAGCTCCTGCGAGGAGATCGTCTCCTTGCCCATTTTCCGGGCCTGTGTGAGCACCTGCAGGTAGCGGGACAGCCTGGCCGCGACTCCGAGCGAGAGCTTCTCGCCCGGCACGTCGCCGTCCGGCTGAGCAACCTCGGTACCGCGGCCGACCGTGTAGCTCATCCACGCCTCACTCTACTAGCGGCGACCCGGCGGTCAGGGCCAGGGACAGCTGCCGGGCGAACTCGGCTTCCTCGACGAACAGCTCGAACGTCTCGACGCCGTCGATGGTGACCACTGGGATCCGCTCGAGATAGCGTCGCAGAAGCGCTTCGTCCTCCTCGATGTCCTGCTCGTGCAGGGCGAACGGCAACCGCGAGCGAACGCGGAGCAGCACCTCGAGCGCCTCCTCGCACAGGCAGCAGCCCGAGCGGCCGTAGAGGACGACTTCGGCCATCAGGCGGCAAGCGACGACTCGCCGGTGGCGTAGACGTCGCTGTCGAGGTAGTCGGGGTAGGCCAGCGCGTCGACGAACCGGGCCGCGCTGGCGATCATCGCAGCGTTGTCGGTGCACAGCTCACGCGGGGGGATGTCGAGATCCACACCTAGGCTTCCCAGCCGCTCACGCAGCGGGCCGTTGGCGGCCACGCCACCGCCGACGGCCAGACGATCCATCCCCGTCAACTCGAGGGCGCGCTCCACCCGGATGGCCAGCGACTCGACGATCGCTCGCTGATAGGACGCGGCGAGGTCCCCGCGGCGGCGCCCAGTCTCCTCTGGACCGAGGTCGCGCACGCAGTAGAGCAGCGCTGTCTTGATCCCGGCGAACGAGAAGTTCAGTCCCGGCACGCGCGCCGCGGTCGGAAACGTGAACGCATGCGGATCTCCCTCCCGGGCCAATTGCTCGAGCGCGGCACCGCCCGGATATCCGAGTCCGAGCAGCCGGGCCCCCTTGTCGAACGCCTCACCGGCCGCGTCATCGAGGGTCTGCCCGAGGATCTCGTAATCGGGACCCCGCTCGCTGACCCTGGCCAGCAGCGTGTGGCCGCCGCTGGCCACGAGACTCAGAAACGGCGGCGCGAACGGGCGTGGTCCCAAAAAGCTGGCCGCGATGTGACCATGGAGGTGATCGACTGCGGCGAGCGGAAGCGCACACGACGCGGCGATTGCCTTGGCGGTGCAGTAGCCGATCATCAGCGCGGCGACGAGACCCGGGCCGCGGGTCACGGCAACGAGCTCGACGCCGTCCATCGTCAGCCCGGCCGTGGTCAGCGCGTCCCGCATCACGGCGTCGATCAGCTCAAGGTGATGACGGGAGGCGATCTCCGGCACGACCCCCCCATAGCGATCGTGGATCCCCTGCGAGGAGATCACGTTCGCGCGGATCTCCCCATCGAAGCCGACGATCGCCGCGCAGGTGTCGTCGCAACTCGTTTCCAGGGCGAGGATCATGTGCTCCGGCTCCTGCTCCGGCTACCCGGTGGCGCCGTGCGCCGAGGACAGCTCGGGGTTCCGCCACATAATCATCGCGTCCTCACCGGTGTCCTGGTAGTAGCGCGGCCGAATGCCCGCGGTGCGGAAGCCGAACTGCTCGTATAGCGCGATCGCGGGTGTGTTCGACGGCCGAACCTCGAGCGTGTACGCCTCCTCGCGCCCCGCTCGATGCAGCAGCCCCTCGAGCAGGGCCTGAGCGATCCCACAGCGACGGGCGACCGGGTCGACGGCGATGTTCATCAGGTGCCACCCGTCGGCGTAGCGCGAGCACACGAGGTATCCGGCAATCCGCTTCTCCGAGAGCGCCGCGAGGCAGATGCTCGACGGTTTGGAGAGCTCGAGCACGAACATGGCCAGCGACCAAGGGGTGGCGAAGGCGCGCCGCTCAACCGCGATCACCTGCGGAAGGTCCGCGTAGGCGAGGGGTCGGATCGTCAGTGTCTCGGTGGTCATCGTGGGCCGGCTGCTCGGTGCGCGATCTCGGCATCTGGGAGCCGGAGGTACTCCGGATGTACATGATCCGGAGCCGCCCCGGAGACCCCGGAGGCCAAACGGCAGTGATTGACCGCGGTGACTCGGTGCGCATCCGACGCATCACCCGGGATCAAGGCTCCCGCACGCTCGAGAATTTCTCTGAATTCTATCGCGCCTTCTCCGAGCATCAGAGGCCTTTTTGCCAGCGCGGGGACGATCGCCGCGAGGTCGTCTGGGGCTAGTGCCCGCGGGGTAAGCAACTGACGCCCAAGCCTGGTCTGCTCGGACGGCAGAGCCGTCCCCTCGACGCTCCACGCGGCGGCGAACGCCTCGCGCCGGCGGGCGTCGAGCACGGCCACCACGGCGTCGGGGGGGCCGTCGAAGCCGGCCTGATCGAAGTTCAGCGCCAGTGACTCCAAGGTCGAGACACCGACGAGTGGACACGAGAGCGATCCGGCCAAAGCACGTGCGGTCGAGACCCCGATCCGCAGCCCGGTGAATGTTCCCGGTCCGCGGCCCACGGCGATCCGGTCAATCTCGGACCAACACCACACCGCCTCGTCGAGCAGTCCGACGATCTGTGGCATCAGACGCGTCATGTGACGAGGTCGCTGACCGCTCGGCGGGTCGTCGCGGGCTTCGTGCCAGTCAGCCCCGGGGCGTGTGTCGCATAAGGCCACGGAGGTGGCGCGGGTAGCGGTGTCGAAGGCGAGGATCCTCATCGGATCTCAACCGTCCGGCGGTCTCCGCCGCCGTGCTCGAGCCGAACCCGCCAGGCCACCCGAGCCAGAGCCTCGAGCGCCGGCTCGGCGCCTTGAGGCCACTCGACGAAGGCGATCGCGTCCGACCGCAGGTAGTCCGCCAGGAGATCCGGGTCTTCGGCCCCGAGGTCGGCCACGCGGAACAGGTCGATGTGGGAGACCGGTACCGGGCCCGGATAGCGCTGCCCAATCGTGAACGTGGGGCTGCTCACCACAGCGCTCACGCCCAGGGCCCGGCAGGCCCCGCGCACGAAGGTGGTCTTCCCCGCCCCCATCTCCCCTTCCACGAGCACGAGGTCGCCTGGTTTCAGCAAGGCCGCCAGCTCCGCTCCGAGGGCCTCGGTCTGCGCCGCACTTGAGGATTCGCCGCGGCGCCCCACGCCGGCCGGCACCTCAGTCCCGGTCGGGCGTCCGGCGACGCCTGAGCATGCCCCCGGCGCCGAGCAGCAGTCCTGCGAGCAGCAGCTCACGCGGGATGTCGGCGCCGGTGTGTGGGAGGTCGGAGCGGGCGGGCGACGATTGCGAGGCGCTGGAGCCTGGTGCCGTGGGAAACGCTGCCGGCGAGAACCCGGCCGGGGGAACCGGGGTCAGCCGGGGACTCGCCGCGGCCGCGGGTCCGGCGGGGCCGAACAGCACGAGGACGGCAAGCAGGGTCGCGGCTGAGCGAGGAACAGACATTGATGGACGACACTGTAGAGAACCTATCGGCGCGCAGGAGGACTGTTGCGCGGGCCCTGGCCAGCGGTCAGTTCGGTACCGTCACCTGCTCTATGACGGGTCGTCCAATCGACACCGCAGGCGGTCGCAGGTGGCGCTGAAGCAGCGCCTCGAGCCGGCGTTGGCCGGACTGCGCAATTCCGACACGGCCAAGGCAGCGGGGCTGGCTGTGGCGATGATCGCCAACAACGTCGTCGCCCTGGGCTCGACGTTCGTGTTCGCGCGGCTGCTCGATGACTACGGCTCGCTCGGCGCCCTGGTCAGCTACCTGCTGATTCTGGCCGTCGTCGGGCAGGCGCTGCAGGTGGCGACGGCCCGCGAGGGCGTGCTCGGTCACCTCGGCGAGGGCGAGGACCTGCTGGCGACGGTGAAGAGCTGGACGCGGGCGCTGCTCGTCATCACGGCCGGGCTGACGGTGGTCTCGATCGCCCTGCAAGATCCGATCGCCGCCGCTGTGGGGGTCAAGAAGTACAACTGGGCGGCGGCCGCCGGAATCCCGGCTGGATGCATCTGGCTGCAGCTGTCTCTGCTGCGCGGTGTCCTCCAGGGGCTCGGTGACTACAAATCGGTTGGCGTCAGCCTGGTGGCCGAGCAGGCGGTGCGGCTCGTCACCGGAGCGGCGCTGGCCGCCGCCTGGCTCGGGGTCACCGGAGCGTTTCTCGGCTCACTGCTCTCCTACGTGGCGATGTGCGGGTACTGCTGGCGGGAGCTGCGCCGCAATGTCGTCGGCCACGCCTCGGCGCCGCGACGCCCGGGCGTGCTGGACCTCTGGACCCACGTCAAGCGAGCCTGGGCGCCAATAGCGGGTCTTAGCGTGATCGCAGTACTCCAGAACATCGACCTGATCGCCGCCAAGCACCAGTTCACGAAGGACACCGCCAGCGCGTACGCCGCCACCGCGGTTGCGGCCAAGGTGGTGATCTGGGTGGCGATCGGAGCCGGGTTCTACCTCGTCCCGGAGGTCTCGCGCCGTCGCGCGGCGGGAGAGGACACGCGTCCTGTGCTGGCCCGCGCGCTGACGATCATCGGGGTGTGCGCGGTCCCGTGCCTGTTGATCTTCGCCGCTGTCCCCCACCAGCTGCTGAGCGTCGCCTTCGGGACCAAGCGCGCCACCGCCTCGAACTCGCTGCTGGTGCTGGGGGCGGCGTTCACCGTTCTGGCGGCCACGTACCTGGCGATCCAGTACATGCTGGCGCTGAAGCGCACCTGGTTCCTGGTCCCGCTCGGCATCGTTGCGGTCGCCGAGCCGTTCATCCTCACCCAGGGCCCGAAGCACCCGGCGGCCTTCGCGGCCGTGGTACTCGCCGTCCAGGCCGTCGCCGCGGTCCTTGCCTTCGCCCTCGCCCTGTGGCGCGCGGACCCGCCGCCGGCCCCAGCAGACGATGACGTGGGCATAACGCGCGCCTACGCACTGAGCCGATCGTGAAGAAAGCCCCTCCTCCGCCTCGATGTCCGTGCATCGAGTATCGCGGCGGGGCAGCGCGCCTGGGAGAAGAATCTCAGAACAGACCGAGCTGAGCCACGGGTTCGGGCACAGCCTCAGGCGCTGCGCGGTCAGGCGCGGGAGCTAGCTCCGGGGCCGGCGGTGCCCAGGACTCGACCGGCATCGCTTCCGGCTCGACTGGCTCTACCGGCTCGACCAGGTCAACCGGATCTGGCAACGAGGGCTGCTGCGGAGCGCCCATCGCCAGCAGTGCGGGGATGCGCTGGAAGTCGGCGCGCAACGTCTCGAGCGTCGAAGGCGTGTAAAGCGCCGCCGCCGGGTGGTACAGCGGGTACAACCGCACCGCTCGCGTTCCGATCACCTTCACTTCGTCCTGTCCGCGCACCCGTGAGATGCCGGTGCTGTCAGCCCGCAGCAGCTTGGTCGAAAAGTTTCCCAGCGTGCAGATCACGCTCGGCTCGATCAGGGCGACCTGGCGCTGGAGGTAGTCCCGACAGGAGTCGATCTCGTTGGGATGCGGGTCGCGATTGTCCGGTGGTCGGCACTTGAGCGTATTGGCGATGAACACGTGCTTGCGCTCGAGGCCGATCTCGGAGAGCAGCTTGTCCAGCAACTTGCCTGCCTGGCCGACGAACGGAAGCCCTTGCCGATCCTCGTTGGCCCCGGGAGCCTCACCGACGAACATCAGATCAGCATCCGCGTTGCCGGAACCGAACACGACGGTGGTCCGCGTGACATGCAGCGGGCACCGGACGCAGTCTCGGGCCTCCTCGTAGACGTGCTTGAGCAGCTCGCGGCGCTCACTGGCGCTTCTCACGGCGACGATGGTAGACGTCGCCCCTGACGGCTGGAGGGGTCCCGGGCTCACCGGAACAGAAGATCGCGCAAGCTGCGAGAAAGCCGGTCGTAAACCTGACGTATCGAACCTCACCGGACGGGGTATCATCCATGACGAGGCCGTCATCTTTGGGATGGACCTCGAGCTGGATCAGTTGCCTTGTTGTCCGACCGGTATCTCCGATGCGGGAACTGGAACGGGAATCTTCTTCCGACATCCCTGCTTGTACGCGCCTGGCGCTGGTTGGCCAAGGTCGCCTCGGCACGGCGCTCACAAGGGCGCTGGAAGCTGCGGGCATCGAGGTTGCCGGACCGCTGGGTCGCGGCGCTGACGGCGCGGACGCCGACGTGGTGCTGCTGTGTGTCCCGGACGCCGAGATCGCCCGCGCGGCGGGTCGGATCTCGCCCGGACGCCTGGTCGGTCACTGCTCCGGCGCCTCGCGTCTCGAGGTTCTTGCCCCCCACGAGGCGTTCTCGCTGCACCCGCTGATGACGGTCACGCGGGAGGGGGCGAACTTCAGCGGCGCCGGCGCCGCGATCGCCGGTACCACGCCCCAGGCGCTCGGGTTCGCCGGCGAGCTCGCCAACCGACTCGGGATGCGGGCCGTCCAGGTTGCCGAGGAGGATCGCGCGCTCTACCACGCGGCTGCCTCGATGGCATCCAACTTCCTCGTCGCCGTGGAGGCGGCTGCCGAACGGCTGATGGGCCGCGCCGGCGTTGAGCGGGCACTGCTCGTGCCACTCGTGCGGGCCACGGTCGAAAATTGGGCCAGCGTCGGTGCCGGGCAAGCCCTGACCGGACCGGTGGCCAGGGGCGATGTGGTCACCGTGCAGGCCCAGCGGACCGCGATCGGCGAGCGTGAGCCGCAGCTGCTGTCGTTGTTCGAAGCGCTGGTGAGCGAGACCCACCGACTGTCGCTCGACGCAGCGGGGCGGCACGACCCCGCGGGGCCACCGGAGGGCACGCCGGAGGCCGGCGCCCGCCAGAGGCAGGCGGCATGAGAATCGTTCGGACCGTGGCGGAGCTACGCGCGGTGCTCATGGCGCCGCGCCATTCCGGGCTCCAGATCGGCCTGGTGCCGACGATGGGCGCGTTTCACGAGGGACATCTGTCGCTGATCCGCCACGCCCGCGCCGAATGCGACGTCGTGGTGGTCTCCGTGTTCATCAACCCCACCCAGTTCGACGACCGTGGCGATCTCGATGCCTACCCTCGCGACGAGGGCAGCGACGCCGAGCAAGCGGCCGAACTCGAGGTGGACTTCCTGTTCGCCCCCCCGGTGGAGGAGGTCTACCCCCCCGCGTTCGCGACCACCGTGACCGTAGCCGGAGTCACCGAGACGCTCGAGGGCGAGCACCGAGGCCCGGGCCACTTCGACGGGGTCGCCACCGTGGTGACGAAGCTGTTCAACATGGTTGCGCCTGACATCGCCTACTTCGGCCAGAAGGACGCCCAGCAGGCGCTGGTGATCAAACGCCTGGTCGACGATCTGAACATGCCGGTGCGAGTCACGGTCTGCCCGACCGTGCGTGAGCCCGACGGGCTGGCGATGTCAAGCCGCAACGTCCACCTGTCCGCACGGGAGCGCACACGGGCCGCGGCGCTGCGCCGCGCGCTGCTGGCCGCAGAACAGGCGGTGGCGGCCGGAGATGACGATCCTGGCGCCGTCAGGGGCCACGCGCTGGCCGAGCTCCGGTCGGCCGAAATCGAGCCTGAGTACCTGGCCCTCGTCTCGGCGAGCAACCTGGAGCCCGTCCGGCGGATCGAAGGCGAACTGCTCGCCGTCGTGGCCGCGCGGGTCGGCGAGACCCGACTTATCGACAGCCACCCGTTCACGGCTCCGCGGGCCGCGAACGCCAACCGCAACGGGAGAACATGACATGCGGCGCACGATGCTGAAGTCGAAGATCCACCGGGCGACCGTGACCGACTGTGACCTGCACTATGTGGGGTCGATCACGATCGACCCCGACCTGCTCGAAGCTGCCGACATCAGGGAGTTCGAGCAGGTCGCCGTGGTCGACGTCGACAACGGAGCCCGCTTTGAGACCTACACGATCGCGGGCGAGCGCGGTTCCGGAGACCTGAGGGTCAACGGCGCGGCCGCCCGGCTCGTGCACCGCGGGGACACGGTGATCGTGATCTCCTACGCCGGCTACGACCCCGACGAGCTCGAGCACTATGACCCGCGCGTGGTCCACGTCGACGCGCACAACGAGATTCTTCAGATCGACCGCGAAGTGGCCACGCTGCTTGGCGAGCCGGTCGCATAAAGGAGACGACGGAATGTCTGCAACCCC
Source organism: uncultured Solirubrobacterales bacterium (assembly GCA_964194275.1). Taxonomy (GTDB): domain Bacteria; phylum Actinomycetota; class Thermoleophilia; order Solirubrobacterales; family Solirubrobacteraceae; genus Palsa-465. Next base: position 3,284 of record CAXMLR010000278.1, on the reverse strand, counting down.
CCATTCACCAGTCCCCAGCAGCCTCGACGCGCCGATGCCGATGACACTTCCGCGGCTGGCTGAGAAGAAACGGCTGGCCGAGCCAATCGTGATGGTCACCGCATACGACTACCCGTCGGCGCAGGTGGCCGAGGCCGCAGGCGTTGACGTCGTGCTGGTCGGCGACTCGGGCGCGATGACCGTTCTCGGCTATCCGTCAACCGTGCCGGTCTCCACCGACGAGATGCTGATGCTCGCCTGTGCGGTGCGCCGAGGCCTGCGCACGCCGCTGTTGGTCGGCGATCTGCCGTTCGGTTCCTACGAGGGCTCCGATCAGCAGGCGATCGCCACGGCCCAGCGATTCATCAAGGAGGCTGGCTGTGACGCGGTCAAGCTGGAGCGTGGCGTCACCAGTGTGCAGCGCGCACGTGCGATCATCGACGCCGGAATTCCCGTGATGGGTCACGTCGGCCTGACGCCTCAGACCGCCACCGCGCTCGGTGGCTATCGAGCCCAGGGGCGCACGGCCAATCGAGCGTTGGAAGTTGCCGAATCGGCCATCGCCCTGCAGGAGGCCGGCTGTTTCTCGATCGTGTTCGAGGCGATCCCGGCTGCCGTGGCCAGCGCCGTGATGGAGCGGTTGGAGATCCCGGTGATCGGGATCGGCGCGGGGGCCGAGACCGACGGCCAGGTGCTGGTCTTCCACGACCTGCTCGGCATCTACGACGGACACGCGCCGCGGTTCGCCAAGCGCTATGCCGAGGTCAAGGCGCAGATGGTGGCCGGAGTGGCGCAGTACGCCGAGGAGGTGCGCAGCGGCGCGTTTCCCGGCCCCGAGCATGTCTACTCGATCGACGAGGACGAGCTCGAGCGCTTCCGCGAGGGGCTGGCCGCCGGCTGATCACGCGCTTAAACGTCCGTAGGGGTCACCCGGGCGTCGGAGGGTCCCTCCGGACCACTAGCATGCGGCCAGATGCCGCGCCTCGCGCACGTGTTCGCTCCCCGAGACCGGATCTACTTCGAGCTGTTCGAAGAGGCGGGGGCGAACGTGCTGCAGGCCGCGGACCTGCTGGACCGGCTGCTGTCCAACTTTCCCGACGGCAAGGATCTGGCGCGGGAGATCCTCGACTGTGAGCACGAGGGCGACCGGATCACTCACGACATCATCCATCGCCTCAACCACACGTTCGTCACCCCGATCGACCGCGAGGACATCCTTGCCCTGGCCTCGGCGCTTGACGACATCGTCGACTACGTCGAGGAGGTCGCCGACTATCTGGGCCTGTACAAGATCGAGGCACCGATGGACCAGGCGATCAAGCTCGCCGCGGTGCTGAAGGCCGGATGCCGGCAGATCGCCGAGGCGGTTCCCCGGCTGCGGGGCTTCCGGGACATCTCTTCGTACACGGTCGAGATCAACCGGCTCGAGAACGAGGGTGACCGGATCACCCGTGAGGCGGTGGCCTCGCTGTTCGACGGTGGGATCGACCCGATGGTGGTGATCCGCTGGAAGGACCTGTTCGAGCGCCTGGAAGCGGCGATCGACGCCACGGAGCATGTGGCCAACATCCTTGAGGGAATCGTGATCAAAAACTCATGAGCCCGGCTCTGGACACGCTGATGAACCCCGCGCTGGCGGCACACCTGCGCCGACTCAACCGCGGAATGGTCGCCTTCGACCTCGCGCTGGGGTCCGGCGCGCTACTCGCGCCGGCGGGCACGCTGCGGGTGCTCGGCCACGCCCCGCCCTCGACCGACGCCCGGCACCTGTTCCAGCGCTGTGGACCGATCTGGCTGACCTTCGCCGCCGCTCATGCGGCGGCCGCGGTCCGGGATCGTCCCGAGGACTGGTGGGCTCTGGCCTGGCTGCGCGGCACCGAGGTGGCCACCGATGTGGTGTGGGCGCGCTCGCCGGCGGTGTCGCGCCCGGGGGCCAAGCTCGGCCTGCGTCTGGCCGGCGCGTTCAATCTGGCCGCGGCGGCCGGTTTCGGCGTGCTGGCGCGCTGGCGCGGACGTGGCGTCAGCTGAGCCGCTCGCCGGCGCCGCCGTATGCGATCGTCCTTAGCACCTTGGCTGGGGACCCCGCGGCGACCGAGAACGGGGGAAGGTCCCGGGTCACAACCGAGTTGGCACCGATCACGCAGCGCTCGCCGATGGTGACGCCGCTGGTGATCACGACGTGAGCGCCGCACCAGACGTTGTCGCCGACCCGCGTGGGCCCCTTGCTGGTGAACCCCTGCCAGCTCACCGGCCGGGCAGGATCGTCGAAGCGGTGCGCCGCGTCGCTGATGAAGCAACCGTTGGCGAACATGCAGTGCTCGCCGATCTCGACGAGCTCGGCCGCGGCTACCATCACGCCCTGGTTGAGGAACGTCCCACCCCCAATGCGCACCCGCGCGGCGCCGGGAGCGGTGATCCACACGCCGGGCTCGAACAGCGTCTGCTCGCCGATCTCAAGACGCCCTTCGCGCAGTGACTCGAGGACGTTGCCGTGGAGCGGCCAGCGGGCAAATGCGCCTCGTCGCATCAACTCCCAATGGATCCGAGCCCGGTTCCACGGCAGCGAATTGCGCTCGTACCAGCGCCACTTCTGCGCCCAGAGCTTGAGCTCGGCCACGGTTGGGAGATCTGCCATACGCGACCCGGTCAGCGCCCGGCGCCGGCCGCCGCGGTCGGGCGCGAGGCGCGGCGTCGAGCCGGTGCCTGGTCGCTCTTGGCCGCCGGAAGCATGGTGGCGAGGAACTGGCCGGTATGGGATTCCGCCACCCTGGCCACTTGTTCAGGTGTGCCGGTGGCGATCACCCGGCCGCCCTCATCCCCGCCTTCGGGTCCGAGGTCGACGATCCGGTCAGCGACCTTGATCACGTCGAGGTTGTGTTCGATCACCACGATCGTGTTTCCGGCCACCACCAACCGGTTGAGGACCTCCAGCAGCCGCTGAATGTCGGCAAAGTGCAGACCGGTGGTCGGCTCGTCCAGGATGTAGATCGTCCTGCCGGTCGCCACCTTGGAGAGCTCGGCCGCGAGCTTGACCCGCTGCGCCTCACCGCCGGACAGCGTCGTGGCCGGTTGTCCCAGCCGCATGTATCCGAGCCCGACGTCGTTCAGCGCCTCGACCCGGCGGCGGATCTTGGGGATATGGGCGAAGAACTCGTGTGCCTCCTCGATCGGCATTTCGAGCACGTCGGCGATCGTCTTACCCTTGAAGCGAACCTCGAGCGTCTCCTTGTTGTAGCGCTTGCCGTGACACTGCTCGCACGGCACGTAGACGTCCGGGAGGAAGTGCATCTCGATCTTGATCTGGC
>CAXMLR010000277.1:0-6169 GCA_964194275.1 uncultured Solirubrobacterales bacterium | reverse complement strand
GGGGCGATCGCGATCACCGACCACAACGAGGTCTCGGGGGCGCTGGACGCGCGGGGAAAGGCCCCCGCCGGACTGCAGGTGATAGTCGCCGAGGAGGTGAAGACTGCCGATCAGGGCGAGGTCATCGGACTGTTCATCGAGGAGAAGATCCCGCGCGGGATGACGCTCCAGGAGACGATCGCCGAGATCAAGCGCCAGGGCGGGCTCGTGTACGTGCCGCACCCGTTCGACCGCCTGCACTCGGTGCCGGACTACGAGCACCTGCTCGATGTGCTCGACGAGGTCGACGCGATCGAGGTCTTCAACCCCCGGATCGCGATCAGCGAGTTCAACGAGGAGGCGGTCCGGTTCGCGGCCAAGTACCGGATCCCGGCCGGCGCGGGCTCCGACGCTCATGTCCCGCAGGGACTCGGCTCGGTGCGGATCAGGATGCGGGAGTTCGACGGCCCCGTGGAGTTTCTGGAGTCGCTGCGTGACGCCGATATCGTCCGCAATCCCGCCAGCCTGCTGTATGTCCAAGCGCTGAAGTTCCTGCAAACTAAGGCTCTTCCGGAGGCTGCCCGACGGGCCGCGCGTGACCGTCGGGTGCGGCGCATCACGCGCAAGTCCTGATGCACCGGCAAGGAAGAGCACGCTCGCCGTCCAATTCGGGAAACGTGACCCCGCCGGCAACCGATGACGAGATCCGGGAGAAATACCTGGAGCGTGCGATCCGTGAGCTGAACGCGTTTGCCCGCGAGCTTCAGTCCTGTCCCCACTGCCCACGCGGGCAGCTGATGCCCGTGCTCGGGTCCGGGCATCCCCAGGCCGACATCTTCCTGGTCAAGTACTTCGCTCGGCCCTCTGAGGTCGAGGAGGGCGTTGCGTTCTACGGTCGCACCGGGAACGCGCTGATGAAGTCCCTCAAGCGACTGTCAATCGACCCACTTGCGGTGTACGGGACCCTGTGCGTGAAGTGCCCGGTGGCCGATCCGGTGATGGCCGACCCGGCCTGCATCGCCCGGCTCGCCGAGGAGCTGGCGATCGTGCAACCGAAGATCGTCGTGGTGATGGGGGCAGACGCCCTGGGAGTGGTGAACGAGCTCGAGGTCCCGCTGCGACGCGAGCTAGCCCCAGCGGCCGGAGAGATCCAACGCTTCACTCCGTCGGTGCACGCGCTCTATGTGCCCAACATCGATGACGCGCTGGATGAGGAGGACGCCAAGCGAGAGTTCTGGGGCGCCTTCCGGGTGCTCGGGCAATGGTGGGCGGATCTCCCGCCGTACTAGTAGTAGCTCGCGAGTCGCCAGTTAGACTCGTGGCATGGACCTCGAGGAGAGAACGCTTGATCAGCTCGGCGATCGCTGCGAGGAGTGCGGTGCGAAGCTGACCTCGGAGGAGCTTCAGGCGGCGATGGAGTCCGGCGGGCCGGCGCTGTGCTCGATCCACGCCGCCGAAGACGAGCCGGGGCTGGCTGCCGAGGACGCAATCGGCGACGGCGCGTAGCGCGGGCCCGACCGGCGCCGCTCTACATCTCCAGCAGGATCTTGCCCAGCTTGCCGCCGGCGGCAAAGCCGTCGTAGGCCTCCACTGCCCGCTCGAGCGGGTAGGTCGCGGCGACTGGCACCCGGACCTCTCCGGTGGCGATCAGGGGCAGGACCGAGCGCTCGACCGCACGCGCGGTGAGGGCCTTCTCCTCCAGTGGCCGGGATCGAAGCGTCGAGGAGCGGATCGTTCCGCGCTTCATCATCAGCTCCAGCAGGTTCAACTCGCCCTTCGCGCCCGCGCCGATCCCGATCACGACGATGCGGCCGTTGATGTTCAACGCCTGAACGTTCGCGGGGAGGTTGGGCGCCCCGACCAGCTCGAGGATCACGTCAAACGGGCCGTAGCGCTCGAAACCCTCGGGGTCGATCGGCTCCGCGTCGAACTCGGCTACCTGAGGGCGGGCGTCGGGGTTGCGGACGGTGGCGGTGACCAGCGCTCCCGAAGCCCGCGCGAGCTGGATCGCCGCGGTCCCGACGCCGCCGGCCCCACCGTGAACGAGCAGATGCTCGCCCGGTTTCAGCGCGGCCTGAGTGAACAGCGCGTCGTGGGCGGTGGTGAACACCTCCGGAAGACCGCCGGCCTCGGGCCAGCTGAGGCGGTCAGGGACAGGCATCAGGATCCGCTCGTGGACGACCGCCAATTCAGCCTGACCGCCGCCGGCCACGATGCTCATCACCCGATCTCCCAGCTCGAAGCGCATCACGCCGTCGCCGACTGCGCGCACCTCGCCGGCCAACTCGAGCCCGGGGATGTCCTGCGGCGCGCCCGGCGGCGCGGGATAGAGCCCGCGACGCTGCATCATGTCCGCACCGTTCAGACCCGCCGCCTTGACCCGGACCAGAACCTCGCCCGCGCCGGGAATCGGATCGGGGTGATCCTCGACGCTCAGTTCCGTGTCGCGGATTGTGACGGCGCGCATCGCTGGGGAAGGCTAACGACGCTCGAGCGCGGCCACGCACTCGATGTGCGGCGTCTGCGGGAACATGTCGACCGGGCGTACCCGGGTGAGGGTGTAACCGGCCTCGACCAGCTGGGCCGCGTTCGGCGCCAGCATGGTCGGGTTGCAGGAGACGTAGACGATCCGCTTCGGCGACGCCTCGATGACGCGTCGCATGACCTTCTGGGAGAGTCCGGCTCGCGGCGGATCGAGCACCAGCACGTCGGGTCGGCCTGCCTTCTCCACCAGCTCCCGCATTGCGAGTCGCGCGTCACCGGCGAAGAAGCGGGCGTTGTCGATCTCGTTCAGCCGCGCGTTGGCGATGGCGTTGGCGATCGCGTCCTCGATCAGCTCGAGTCCCCACACCTCCGCCGCCCGCGGGGCCATCAGCAGTCCGATCGTGCCAATTCCGCAGTAGAGGTCGTAGACCCGCTCAAAGCCGCGCAGCTGCGCGTACTCGAGCGCGAGGGCGTATAGCTGCTCGGCCATCTCGGTATTGGTCTGGAAGAACGCCTGGGGGGAGATCTGCACGCGCAGACCGCCGAGCTCCTCGTCGAGACGATCAACGCCGCCGATCAGCTCAGTGGCCCCGCCCTGCGTAGTCTCGGCGACGCTGTCAATCTGAGTCCAGAGCACCCCGTCGCAGTCGGCGGCGGCCTGGGCCAGGCCATCGCGATCGATCGTGCCGATTGAGGTGACAAGCCGGACCTGGATCTGGCCGCTGCGACGACCCTCGCGCACCACGAGGTTGCGAAGCAGGCCCTTGCCGCTGCCGCGGTCGTAGGGCGCGAGACCCTGGGCCCGGCACCAGCCCACCACCGCCTCGCGAGCGCGGTTCCCCGCCTCGGAGGCGAGCAGGCAGTCGCTGATCTCGACGATCTCATGCCAGCGACCGGGAGCGTGGAAGCCGCAGATCAGCCGTCCGGCGGCGTCGGCGCCGAACGAGTACTCGAGCTTGTTGCGGTAGCGCCACTGGGCTAGCGCCGGCACGATCGGCTCAAGCTCGAAGTCCTGCAGCTTCCCGATGCGCGACAGCGCGTCCCGCACCTGATCGGCCTTGACCTCCAGCTGGCGCTCGTAGGGCAGGACCTGCCACGGCGCCCCGGGATGGTCGGCCACCGCAGGCACCCGGTCGGGACTGGGCTGGAGGATTTCGGCTGCGCGGGCTTCCGCATAGGCCCGCTTCGACTTCCCCACCACCGCGCGCACGACGTCCCCGGGGAAGGCGCCCTGGACGAACACCACGTATCCGTCGAGCCGGGCCACGCCAGCTCCCCCGAACGCAAGCGACTCCACGCGGAGCTCAAGTTCGTCCCCGCGAGCAGGCCTGACCCGGGTGGGGTTCTCCGCGGGCACGGTCTTAATCGAGTGCGCTCGCCAGCGCGGCGAGAACCGTCTTGCGGTTGGCGTGGCGGCGCTCGTACTCGCGAACCGTGCGCAGTTGTGGGGGCGACAGCTCGCCGATCCGGTCGACCACCTGCCTGGCGGTCAGCTCGTCGTAGCCCGGGATCGGGAAGCTCGAACCCACGCCGACCGTCCGGCGGGCACGGTCAGCGCTACGGACCAGCCGATCGACCGGTTCCACCCGGCGCGCGCGGCGCGTCGCGGAGCCGATCTGGTCGAGGCCACGACCCAGCAGCTGCTCGATCTCCATGATCAGGTCATCGGTCTGCTGGCGTCCTCGGTTGACCAGCTCGGCCACGAGCGCGTTGGCATCGGTCCTGGTCATCCGGCCGCGTTCGGCGGCCTCGTCGAGCGTCTCCTGAATCCGCTCTCGGGTGAGCATCACCAGATCCAGCTGATTGATCGCCCGTGCCGTCAACTGCTCGGCCGCGTTGGCGAGGCCGTCAGCCGCCGTCCTGGCCGCGGTGGCGGGGGCCATGCGTGGGGCGCCGCTGCGCTTGGCGGCACCAGCTCTCTTCGTGGTGGACCCCGCCGCGCGTGACTCCCCGGGGTTCCGCTTCGCCGCGCTCGATTTGGCGGAGCGGGCCGACCCCTGGGTACCACCTGAAGAACGATCTGGACCGGGCATCGCCTGCCTCCCGTGGGATGAAAACCTCTGCCCGAGCGTATCCGAACTAAAGTGCAGTCGCCGCTGGATCCGCCGGCGGCGCGGTGAGCAGCTCGAGCAGCGCCTTCTGCGCGTGACGCCGATTCTCTGCCTGGTCCCAGATGCGCTGACGCTGGCCGTACAGAACCTCAGCGGTGATCTCCTCGCCGGGATGCGCGGGCAGGCAATGCAGCGCGATCGCCTGCGGTCTGGCGAGGTCCATCAGTCCGTCATCGATCCGATACCCCTGCAGTGCCTCGCGGCGCCGCCGGGCGGACTCGGGATCGTCACTCATACTGACCCAGACGTCCGTGTACAGGGCGTCGGCGCCGGCGGCCGCCTCGCGTGGATCGGTCAGCAACTCGGCCCCGCCGACCGGCTCGAGCTCATATCCGGGCGGTGAGGCAATCCGGACCTTGACCCCGGCGATCGCCCCCACGATGGCCAGCGACCGGGCGACGTTGTTTCCGTCACCCACGTAGGCCAGGGTCAGGCCCTCGAGGCGGCCGAAGGCTTCCGAAAGGGTCAGCAGGTCGGCGAGCGCCTGGACCGGGTGGTGGTCGGCGGTCAGCAGGTTGATGACCGGAACCGTCGCGTGTTGAGCGAGCTCGGCGACGAGCGCGTCCGCTCCGGTGCGGACGCCGATCGCGGCAACGTGGCGTGAGAGCACGTATGCCGTGTCACGCACCGACTCACCGCGGGTCAGCTGGGTGTCATCAACGCGCAGGACCATCGGGTGACCGCCCAGTTCCACGACTCCGGCTTCGAACGACACCCGGGTGCGAGTCGAGGGCTTCTGGAAGATCAGCGCGACCGTCCGACGAGCCAGCACGTCAGAGCTGTGCGGCTCGGCCTTCAACTCGACCGCCCGGGTGATCAGCGCGCGCAGCTCGGCCGAATTCAGCTCCTGGCCGGTAAGGAAGTGGCGGGTCATCTGGGGCGGGGAGTGTACGTTGGGCGCAGTGGCCTTGCGCGTCCTGACCTGGAACCTCCTCCACGGCCGCGCGGTGCCGTCCGCCGGTCACGACCTGATCGAGGAGTTTGCGCGGGCACTCGCGGATTGGTCGTGGGATGTGGCACTGCTCCAGGAGGTGCCTCCGTGGTGGCCGGCGCTGCTGGGGCGATGCCTGGGTGCGGATGCGCGCACCGTCCTCACCTCGCGCAACTCGCTACTGCCGGTGCGGCGCGCGATTGCGGTCCGCTGGCCTGACTTGATCAAGTCGGGCGGTGGGGGCGCCAACGCGATGCTCGCCCGAGGGGATCAGATCGAGGAGCATCGGACGCTCCGGCTGCGAACATGGCCTGAACGTCGTTGGTTGCAGGGCTCGCGGCTGAGCTCCGGCTTGTGGATCGGCAACCTGCACGCCACCGTCCACAACGACGACGCGGCGGTGGCCGAGGCCCGCCGGGCCGCGCAGACACTGAGCGACTGGGCCGGCGCCGGGGCCGCGGTGCTGGGTGGGGATTTCAACACTCGATCGCTGTCGTTGAGCGACGACGGTTTTGAGCTGACCGCCGCGCACGATGTTGATCTCGTGTTCGCTCGCGGGATGTCGGCCATTTCGCCGGCTGAGGTCCTGGAGCGGGGCCGGCTGTCAGATCATGCTCCGGTTGTGGTGACCCTGGGGTCGGAGTCGGAGTCGGAGTCGGAGTCG
>CAXMLR010000276.1:0-5933 GCA_964194275.1 uncultured Solirubrobacterales bacterium | reverse complement strand
GATCGGCACCGAGATGCTCTATTACCTCGTCGGCTCGCGCGAGCTCGACGGCGGGCTGATGTGCACGGCCTCGCACAACCCCAAGCGGTACACCGGAGCGAAGCTAGTCAAGCGCGGGGCGATTGCGCTGTCCGGCGACGCAGGCATCGGGGATGTGCGCGACAAGATCGCGGGGGGACTCGGCGACGCGCCGGGCGGCGGCTCGGTCGAATCGGTCTCGTTCTACGACGAGTTCCACCGGGCGGCTCTGAAGTTGATCGATCCGACGGCTGTAAAGCCGCTGCGAGTCGTCGTCGACGGCGGCAACGGGATGGCCGGGCCGATGGTGGGGCCGCTGCTCGAGGCCCTCGGCCTGGAGCTGTCGGAGAACTACTGGACGCCCGACGGCAACTTTCCCGACCACGAGCCGAACCCGCTGCTTAAGGAGAACCGGGAGCTCATCATGCAAAAGGTCGTGGAGCTCAGGGCGGACCTCGGAATCGCCTGGGACGGAGACGCCGATCGGTGCTTCTTCATCGATGACCACGGCCAGTTCGTCGACGGGGACTTCCTCACCGCGCTGCTGGCCGAGTCGATGCTGGAGAAGCACCCCGGGGCCGCGATCCTGTACGACGTGCGCGCCAGCCGAGCAGTCGCGGACACGGTGGAGCACGGAGGTGGGAAGGCGCTCGTCAATCGCGTCGGTCACGCGTTCTTCAAGACCCGGATGCGCGAAGAGGATGGGGTGTTCGGCGGGGAGGTATCGGGTCACTACTACTTTCGCGACTTCTACTGCGCGGATTCGGGGACGATCCCCGCGCTGCTGATGCTCGAGCTGCTGAGCACGAGCGGCAAGCGGTTTTCCGAGCTGCTCGAGCCATACCGCTCGCGCTACTTCATCTCCGGAGAGATCAACTCCGAGGTAGCCGATCCGCAGGCCAAGATGGAGGAGCTGGCCGAGCGCTACAGCGACGCCCGGCAAGACCGTCTCGATGGAATCTCGATCAACTACGACGATTGGCATTTCAACGTCCGATCCTCGAACACCGAGCCGCTGCTGCGGCTCTGCCTCGAGTCGCTGCGCTCGCCGGAGGACATGGAGCGCAAACGCGACGAGGTGCTGTCGGTAATCCGGGCGTGAGCACCGCACCAGCCGCGGAGGGCGCCGCCGCGCAGTCACTCGCGCTGGCCGCGGCCGCCGGCATTCACCGCCTCCCGGTCCCGACTCCGTTCCTGGTCGGACGGGTCAACTGCTACCTGATCGAGGACGAGCCGCTGACCCTGTTGGACACCGGTCCGAACTCCGGCAAATCGCTCGATGAGCTGGAGCTCGCGCTGGGCCGGCTCGGGCGGAGGATCGAAGACCTGGAGCTGATCGTGATCACCCATCAGCACATGGACCACCTCGGTCTGCTGGAGATTGTCGCCCGTCGCTCCGGGGCGCAGATCGCGGCGCTGGACCTGCTCGCGCCGTATCTGGCGAACTTCGGAGCCAGCGCGAGCGCCGACGATGAATTCGCCCAGTTGGTCATGCGTCGCCACGGCGTCCCGCAGGACCTTGCGACGGTGCTCGGCTCCGTCGGCGCAGCGTTCAGGGCGTTCGGCTCGAGCGGCCAGGTCAGCCACCAGCTGCACGACGGGGCCGAGCTGCAGCTTCGTGACCGGAGCCTGCGCGTGATGCACCGGCCCGGCCATAGCCCGTCAGACACGATCTTCTGGGATCAGGAGCGCCGGATCCTGCTCGCCGGCGATCACCTGCTTCCCCATATCTCGTCCAATCCGCTGATCTCTCGGCCGCTCGCCGCCCGCGGTGAAGCGCCCGCGGGCGATCTGGCCGCCGCCGCTCGCCCGCACGCACTGATCGGCTACATCGAGTCGATGCGGGCCACGCGCGAGCTTCCAGCGGAGCTGGTGCTTCCCGGCCACGGCGACCCGATCACCGACCACGCGTCATTGATCGACAGGCGGCTGCGCATGCACGAGCGCCGGGCCCGGGATATGCGCGGGCTGCTCGAGTCCGGTCCCCTGACCGCCTACGAAATCGCCACCGCGATGTGGGGTAACGTCGCCGTCACCCAGGCCTATCTGACGATCTCCGAGGTCCTCGGTCACATGGACCTGCTGGTCCGCGACCAGCAGGTGCGCGAGTTGGAGCAGGACGGCGCCGTCTGCTTCGAGGCCGTGGGCGACTGAGCGCTCCGGCTTCAGCGAAAGGCGCTATTTCCAGACTGCAGCGGCGAGACCGTGGCCGTGGCGCATTCGTAAGCCCCACCGGGAATCCGCACGCGCAGCGTCGCCGTGTCGTCGGGAGCGATCATTTGCAGGGCCGCCGCGGTGCTGCAGCTCGCGCTGGAGCTGATCCCATGCGTTACTCCGACCCGAAACGATGCCGTGCCACCCGGCGCGATCCTCAGCGACGCCTCAGGGGCGGCGCCGAAGAAGTCGTGCGTGGTCCTGCTACTCGCCGTCGGTAACGGCGCACCAGTCCGGCTGAGGAACAGAATCCCCGGATAACCGAACGTGTGGCACATCCGAGCGCTGGTGTTGCGCAGGGCAAATCCGAGCTCGCCGTGGCCGGCGGCCCCCTGCTGGCCGAGGAACACGAGCGCGAGGTCGGCTCCGACGCAGCGGGACACCGCCGAGCCGCTGGTTGACGCGGTGGTGCTCGTCGACGCGCTGGCGCTGGTGCTCGAGGTGCCCGCCGCCGGCGTCGTCGTCGCGCTCGAGGACCTGGTTGACGACGAAACGGGCTGCGAATCGCTCACCACCTTGGTGGACCCGCCGCAGGCCGACAGGACGAGCCCAGTGGCCAGTGCGCAGGTGGTGAGTACGGCTCTCATGCTTGCCCTTTCGCGCTCACCGCTCCCCACTCCTGCCCGCCGTGCGACGATTGCACACGCGCGCCCATGGAAACGAAACCGAAGCCACCACGACGCAACCCAAAGACCTACCTGCTGTCCGGTGGCGAGGGAACGAAACGGGCGCTCGAGCGCCATGACCCCTTCTGGGCGCCGCAGCTCGTCGTGGCCGGCGCGATCGTGCTCGATCTCTCCTTACCTGAGAAGCTCACGATCGGGCCGAGTTGGCTGCTGCCGAGCGTCGAGGGCCTGCTGCTCGCGGGGCTGCTGCTCGCCTCCCCGAATCCGGTGATGCGCCACTCGCCCGTCAGGCGCAACTTGGCGATCGCGCTGATTGGCCTGGTCAGCCTGGTCAACAGCATCTCCCTGGTGCTGCTCTGCCGTTACCTGCTGCACGGAGGCAAGTCCAGCGGGCGCGACCTGGTTTTGGCCGGAATCGTGTTGTGGGTCACCAACGTGCTGCTGTTCGGCCTGTGGTACTGGGAGATGGACCGCGGAGGACCGATCGCGCGGGCGACCGAGACCGACGTGCTGCCGGATTTTCAGTTCCCTCAGATGGCCGATCCGCGCTGGGCGCCGCCGGACTGGAAGCCCACGCTGGTCGACTACATGTACGTCTCGTTCACCAACGCCTCCGCGTTCAGCCCGACCGACACGATGCCGCTCACCCACACGGCGAAGTGGCTGATGACCGGCCAGTCGTTGACCGCGCTGGTGACCGTGGGCCTGGTCGTGGCGCGAGCGGTGAACATACTCAACGGTTGAGCGTGCACGGTCCTCCCGGAACCGATCCCCCGCCCCGCTCGAGCACCTCGCGCGCCCCGGACGAACCCGAGATCCGCAAGCTCGGAGGCGAGCTGGCGGCTGCGTTCCCGTCCGCCGCGCGGCATCCGCTGAGGACGCTGGACGCGCGCGCGATGGATCTGACCGCCCGGGATCAGGAGCTGCGCGCCGCGCTGTTCCGATTTGTGGACGTGGTCCCCGCCTGCCGTTCGGTGGATGACGTCGCCCAGCACCTCACGGCCTTCCTCGACGAGGTCCCACAGGCGCCGGCGTCGGTCACGGCGGCGATGCGCATCGGGCGCTCGCGCGCCGGCCGCGCTGCGATCGGGACCGCCGCCGCCGCCGGCGTTAAGCACATGGCGCACCGGTTCATCGTCGGCGAGTCCCCGCGGGAGGCGCTCGGAGTGCTGCGTGGCCTGTGGGAGCACGGCGTGGCGAGCTCGGTCGATCTGCTCGGCGAGGCGACGGTCACCGAGCAGGAGGCTGACCGCTACGCAGCTCGCTGCACGGCGGCCCTCGAGGAGCTCTCGCGTGCAGCCTCTGACTGGCCACCCCGACCGGTGCTCGAGCAGGACTCAAGCGGCACGCTCCCGCGCGCGAACGTCTCGGTCAAGGTGTCCGCCCTGACGCCGCTGCTGCGCCCGGACGCCCCCGAGCGAGGACGCGACGACGCAGCGCGCCGGCTGCGGCCGCTGCTGCGACGGGCGCAGGCGCTCGGCGCGCACGTCCACATCGACATGGAGTCGCTGGACTCCCGTGAGGCGGTGCTCGAACTCGTACTCGAGCTGCTGGCGGAGGCCGAGTTTCGCCACGGCCCGTCGGCGGGCGTCGTGCTGCAGGCCTACCTGCGCGATTCACCCGAGCAGCTGCAAACGATTCTCGCGTGGGCCGGGAGCACCGAGCGGACTCCGCCGCTGCAGGTCAGGTTGGTCAAGGGGGCGTATTGGGATCACGAACTCGTCGTGGCGCGCCAGCACGGATGGGTTACCCCGGTATTCGAGGTCAAGGCGGATTGCGACCGCAACTTCGAGACGTTGACCCGGACCCTCGTCGCGGCGCGGCCACTCGTGCGGGTGGCGATCGCCTCGCACAATCTCCGCTCGGTGGCGCACGCGATCGCCGCTTCGCGCGCGGCCGGCGGCGAGGATCGTGACCTTGAGCTGCAGGTCCTGCGCGGTCTCGGCGATGACCTCGGCGAGGCCCTCAGTCAACGCGGCCTGCGTGTTCGGGCGTATTGCCCGGTTGGAGACCTGGTCGCGGGAATGGCCTATTTAGTGCGGCGGTTGCTTGAGAACACGAGCAACGAATCGTTCCTGCACGAGCAGGCCAGCGGCGCGCCACTCGATGAACTCCTGGCCGCGCCGTGACGGCCCGCGAGCGGGGACAGCTTGAGGCTTGGACCGACGTCAAGATCCTCCTGCGCACTGCCGCCCGCGGGGCGGCTCAGCGCGGTCTCAAGTCCCCCGACGCCGACCGGCGTAGCTTCCCAGCAACCGCGCCACCCGGCGATGGCTGAGCCGGGCGCGAGCCGGGGAGCCATACCAGCGCACGTCCGACCACCAGTCCCGCCCGAGCTCGCGCGGACCGTAGGAGGCCAGCCCGGCGAACACGGAATAAGCCTCCGCCTCTCTGCGCGCGCGCCGGTAGATACTGAGCAGGCTGTCATGAGTGTGATCATGCTCAACCGTCACGGTGGGATCCACCACGCACAGGTGCCCTCGCTCGAGCCAGTACCACGCCCACTCCTTGTCCTCGCACCCGGGTAGGTCCTCCCGGAACGCGCGTCGGCGCCAGAGCTCGGCCCGGAATGCGCCCGCAGCGTTGGAGTAGCCCCACTCCGGGCGACGGCGGGCGAGCTCGAAGTCCTGGTGCCGGGCGGCGTGGAGCGCCTTGCCGTCGGGATCGAAGCGATCGCCCGCGACGCAGGCCACGGCGGGATCGGCAAAGGGTTCCGTCAAGCGCGCGAGCCACCCGGAATCCGGGGCGAACGCGTGGGCTGAGAGCGCCACGAGAAGCTCCCCCCGTGCGTTCGCGGCGCCAAGGTTCAGGGCGCGCCCGAACGTGAACCACCGCGTGGGCAGCTCGACCACGCGAGCGCCATGGGCCTGCGCAATCTCGGCCGTCCGGTCCTCAGATCCGGCGTCGACGACGATCACCTCCGTTCGAGGTCCGGGGGGATCGAACCGCTGCCCCGCGATCAGCTCCAGACACCGGCCGATGCTTGACTGCTCGTTGCGCGCGCGGACGATCACGCTGATCTGGGGCAGGCGCACCGCGCGCTCAGGGCTCGCCGGCATGGGCCCAATGTTAGGG
>CAXMLR010000275.1:0-4035 GCA_964194275.1 uncultured Solirubrobacterales bacterium | reverse complement strand
CCATCGCGGCCGCCACTATCGTGTCGACCACGCTCGCATCTATGACCTTCCCGACACCCCGCCGCCGATCATCGTCTCCGGATTCGGGCCCGCGTCCATTGATCTGGCGGCACGGATCGGCGATGGCTACTGCACCGTCGGTCCCGACGCCGACTCGGTGAAACGGTTTCGTGCCGCTGCCCAGGGCGACAAGCTGGTGCAGGGCGGACTCAAGGTGTGCTGGTCTGAGAACGAGGCCCAGGCCCGCAAGACGGTGCACGAGCTGTGGTTCAACGAGGGCCTGCCTGGCGAGCTGGCTCAGGTGCTCCCGACCCCGCAGCACTTCGAACAGGCCGGCCAGCTGGTGACCGAGGAGCTGGCCACCGAGGGCACCCCCTGCGGGCCCGATGTCGACCGCCATGTCAAGGCAATCAAGGAGTACGAGGCAGCAGGGTTCGACGAGCTCTACGTCAACCAGATCGGCCCCGACCCGGATGCCTTCTTCGCGGCGTATCGAGACCAGGTGCTGCCGCGCCTCTAACCGATGCGCCGATCCGTCTCCGGCGGCGATTGTCCTTCTCGCGGCCGCCTTCTACCTCCTGCTGATCGATACGACTGACCTTCCCGAGCTGTACGCGCTCGCGGCGGTGGCGCTCCTGGCCGGGCTCGGCTTCGCCCTCACCGCGCACCAGGGTCTGACCGACGCGGTGATCTCGCCCCGCTGGCTGTTGCGGGCCTGGCGGCCGCTGGCCGGGCCGCCGGGGACGTCGGCCTCGTTCTCCGCGAGCTGATCGCGCAGTTGCTGCACCCGCGGCCCCGAGGTGATCTGCGTCCCCGACCGGCCTGGATCAGCTTGCGCCGGTCACGGCAGGAGGGGCAGCGTGGGGTGGAACGTGAGACGAACTGCTAGGCCAGCGCGGTGTCGTCTAGCTGCTCGCACAGCTCGTCGACCGATTCGAACACGGCCACCGCGCCGGCGTCCTTCAGCTCCTCGGGGGCAAAGCCGCCGGTGAGCACGGCGATCGTGCCGACGCCGGCCTTCTTGGCCGCCTCGACGTCCCACGGCGTATCGCCGACCATCACGGCATCGCTCGGATCGGCGCCTGCCTTGTCGAGCGCCACTTGCACCAGATCCGGTTCGGGTTTGGTCGCGTCCACGTCAGCGGACGTCGTCCAATCATCGGCGAGCTCGCGGGCGTCGAGCAGATCGAGATAGTGCTCCACCTCGTCGTCCTTGGCTGAGCTGGCCAGCACCACCGTATGGCCGCGCTGCTTGAGCGACTCGATCAGCTCGCGCGCCGAGCGCATGGTCGAGACCTCGCCGATCAACTCGACGTACCGCTCCTTCTCGCTGGCGCGGATGTCGTCGCCCTGCTTGGCCTCGGTTTCGTCATCGGTCAAAGCCGCCACCATCTGGTCGCCGCCCATCCCGATGTGACGATGGATGCGCCACACCGGCAGCACGATGTCGTGCTGGCGAAAGGCTCGGTACCAGGCGAGCGCGTGCTGGTAGTTGGTGTCGACGAGCGTCCCGTCGATGTCGAGGATCGCAAGGGCCACGAAACTCCGCCCTACCCGGTCCGCAGGCCTTGCACACAGTTGGTGTTGAGTCGAGGCTGTGGCGGGTACATCCGCAGGCATGAACGACGAAGATCCCGAGCGCCTCGCCGATCAACGCGATCGCGAGGCCGACGAACTCGCCCGACGCAGCGAAAAGTTGGGCCAGGAGGTGGAGGCAGTCCGGCAGGACTGGAAACAGAAGCGCGCGTCCGAAGGCGTGCCCGGTGCCGTGCCCGAGTCACGTGAGGAGCAAGAGGGGGGCGACCACGAAGAAGAACCCGCGTAAGCCCGCGTGGGAGAACACGCGCTCTGACTGCGGGCTGACAGAACGCGCTGACGCTGCCCGCGCATGATCCAAGCAGGGCCCCGACACAGAAACGCCCGGCGCCCGCAACAAGCGGGTGCGCCGGGCGCCGGTTCTACGACATTCTGAGCGCTAAGCGGTCTCGCGCTCCAGGTCCGCGACCTCGTCGGCCTTGCGGTCCGAACGCTCTTCGCTGCGGGCCAGTTCGTCCTTGGCCTCGCCCTTGCGCTCCTCCTTGGTGCCCTCACGGCGCAGCGATGCGTCGCCGGTGAGGTCTCCCGCAGCCTGCTTGACTTTTCCGGTCACTTTGTCGGTGAGGCTCATGAGCGCTCCTCTGTTCGTGATACGTGGTCGATAGGGGGTCTACCCGTGCACCGGGGGAATGGAAACGGCTGCTCTTCTTGCTGGACGCGACCGGCGTCGGCCAGGCCCTCAGGACTGCTCCGGACGTGACCCGGCTCGCTCGGCGCGCCGTGGGCCAGCGGCGACTGCGCCCCATCGGGCGCCTTGGCGATGCTCGCTCGCGCGGGCCATCGCCGTGTGGACGAACTCGCCGAGCGGGACGATCACCGCAATCGGAATCAGGACGAGGGTGAATACGCCGCCGAGCACGGCGCCGCCGCGACGCCAGCACCACCACGGCGCCGAGGATCATGTGGAGCCACATAACGCTCGGATAACCCGTGGTGCACGCTGCCAAGCGGTTTCGGGTAGCACCTCGCCGTGCCAGCGGCCGACCGATTCCGACCGATCGCCGACTTACGCGTTGATCGGCGGCTGCGACAGTGCCGCCCTGATCTCCCGCGACAGGTCGGTCGACTGGTGCGGGCCCGACGAACGGGCGCTCTCGGCCTCGCGATCGCCGGGCTGTTCTCCGACCAGCATCAGCGTTGCCCCCCGCGCGCCCTCGCCCATGACGGCCTGGGTCGTGCCATCCCACAGGTCACAGGCGCGGCACTCCTGCACCGCCGTACGCAGGTTGTCGGGGCTGGGGCGGGTGCGAACCGGGGGCGGAGGGTGATCGACGGCGAGTCGCCGTTGCTCGTGGGGAGAGGCCATGTCCTACGAGGACCCCTACCCGGCCGATGAAACGAGTACGCATCGGCTGCTCCGGATGGCAGTACGACAGCTGGCGGGGCCGGCTGTATCCGGAGCGCGAGCCGAAACGGAGGTGGCTCGAGCTCTACGCCGAGCACTTCGACACGGTTGAGGTCAACTCGACCTTCTACCGGCTGGCCCGGCGCGAAGCGGTCGCGCACTGGGTGCAGCAGACCCCCCCGGAGTTCGAGTTTGTGGTCAAGGCCAGCCGCTATCTGACCCACATCAAGCGACTGGTGGACATCGAAGACGGGGTCAAGCGCTTCTACGAGCCACTGGAGCCGCTGATCGATGCCGGGCGCTTGGGACCGGTTCTCTGGCAGCTACCGGAGAACTTCCACCGTGACGACGCGCGCCTGCAGGACTGGCTCGCGGCGCTCCCGCACGGTCGGCACACAATCGAGTTCCGCCATCCGAGCTGGTTCTCGCCCGGAGTCTTGCGCACGCTGCGCGAGCGCCAGGTGGCGTTGACGATCGGCGATCACCCGCAGCGAGCCTTCCAGGCGCACGCGGCGACCGCTTCCTGGCGGTTCGTCCGCTTTCACTACGGCTTGCGCGGGCGCCGGGGCAACTACTCCGACAGCGAGCTCAAGACCTGGGCGAGGCGAATCGCGCAGTGGCGCCGCACCCATGCCGTCTACGCGTACTTCAACAACGACTGGGAGGGGTTTGCCCCCGCCAACGCGGTGTCTCTGACCCGCCGACTCGGCGACGCTTAGCCCGAGGGACCGGCGCTCGGGACGGTGTCGACCGGAATGCCGAACCGCTCATGCACCGCTTCGGCATCGACTTCCTTGTAGCGATCCGAGCCGGCGCTGCCGAACAGCACGATCCGATCGGCCTTGAAGTTGTTGAGTGCGTCCTCGATCGCGGCGAGGGGATCGCTCTCGCCAGTCTCGCTCCGGGTCGAAACTCCGGCCTCCCCGAGCTGGTGCTCAGTTTGCCGACGGACCTCGTCTGCTCTGGCAATCGCCTCGTCGGCGTCGGAGAACCAGAACTTGAGGGGACCGTCCTGCAGGGCCGGTGCGACGATCATCACCTCGCCCTGCTCAGGGTCGACGTCGCTGGGCAGGGCGGCGCGGAGCTGCTGGACA
>CAXMLR010000274.1:0-2463 GCA_964194275.1 uncultured Solirubrobacterales bacterium | reverse complement strand
TGTGTATAAGAGACAGCCATATGGCAGTATTGCAACCGTGGTCGACCGTGCGGATCGAAGCGCGCTCGCGCGTTGTCATGGTGCTCCTCGGCGGCAGCAAGCTGGACGGCGAGCGCTTGATCTGGTGGAACTTTGTCGCCAGCTCGAAGGAACTGATAGCCTCCGCCGGCGCGCGCTGGCGCGAGCGAAAGTTTGCGCCCGTGCCGGACGAATCGGAGTTCATTCCCTTACCGGAAAAGTCCCCCGCCGAGGGAACGCTGCTGTGACGTCACTTCGCTTAAGAAACTAGGCCGGCACCGACTGCCTGATTTCGCCCTTCAATCCGGCCGCCGCGCGCAGCGTGTCGGCGCGGTCGATATTTTCCCACGTGAACTCGGGCTCGTCGCGCCCGAAGTGCCCATAAGCCGCGGTCTTGAGATAAATCGGCCGCAGCAAATCAAGCATCTGGATGATGCCCTTGGGCCGAAGGTCGAAGTGCGCGGTGACCAGCTCGGCGATCTTCGCGTCGGAGATCTTGCCCGTGCCTTCGGTGTAGACGGTGACGTTGATCGGCTGCGCGACGCCGATGGCGTAGGAGAGCTGCACCTGGCACTGGCGCGCGATGCCGGCGGCGACGATGTTCTTGGCGACGTAGCGGGCGGCGTAAGCGGCCGAGCGATCAACCTTGGATGGGTCCTTGCCGGAAAATGCGCCGCCGCCATGCGGCGCGGCGCCGCCGTAAGTGTCGACGATGATCTTGCGCCCGGTCAGCCCGCAGTCACCCATCGGGCCGCCGATCACGAACCGCCCGGTCGGGTTGACGAGAAAGCCCTTGTGCAGCTTGCGCTCGTCGTAGAGCTCGCTCGGCAGCACCGGCTCGATCACGTTCTCCCACAGGTCATCCTTGATCAACGACTCCGCGCCCTCCTTGTGCTGGGTGGAGATCAGCAGCTTCTCGATCTCGACCGGGCGACCGTCGACGTAGCGGACCGACACCTGGGTCTTGCCGTCCGGGCGCAGGTAGGGCACGATCTCCGCCTTGCGCACGTCGGCCAGGCGCTTGGCGAGCTTGTGAGCCAGCGCGATCGGCAGCGGCATCAGCTCGTCGGTCTCGTTGCTGGCGTAGCCGAACATCATTCCCTGGTCGCCAGCCCCGGCGACGTCGAGCTCGTCGTCGTCGCCCGGATCGGTGCGGGCCTCGTAGGCCTGGTTGACGCCCTGGGCGATATCCGGCGACTGCTTGTCGATTGCGTTGATGACGGCGCACGTGTGGCAGTCAAAGCCCATCTCGGCGTTCGTGTAGCCGATCTTCCTGACCGTCTCGCGCGCGATGTCCTGGATGTCCACATACGTGTCGGTGGTGATCTCGCCGGAGACGACCACGAGGCCGGTATTGACCAGCGTCTCGCAGGCCACACGCCCCGTCGGGTCGTCGCGCAGAACCGCGTCGAGGACGCCATCGGAGATCTGGTCGGCGATCTTGTCCGGATGGCCCTCGGTGACGGACTCGGAGGTGAACAGGTACTCGTTATCAGAAAACGTGGTCATGAGATTTGGCGCAACAGCTCCACGGTCGATTCGGCCTCCCCACCTGTCGACTAGAGACCCGTCGCGCGGACTATGCGGATCCGCCGGAACACGCGAGAGCGCGCCTTCTGGGTGAGTCTCGCTGCTCGCCGAGGTTGAGGAGCTGGCTTGAAGGGGTCAAAGAGTAGCGAGGTCTCCTGAGTTTTCGCACGCCGGCGCGCAGCGACGACCCGGTTGCGCCGGCAGCGTCTGCTCTCCTCCGGGACCCCGTGGGAGGTCACAGCACGGCAGCGGTTGCTTAGCCCCTGGTCCGCCGTGTCAGGGACTCAGGCCGCCGGCCGGCGGGCAGCCGCGACTCCGCCGCGGCGCTCGTTGCGTTCGACGAAGTCGATGATCAGCGGAATCCCCTCGAGCCGGTAGCGCTCACGCATGCGGTTCTCGAGGTAGTAGGCGTAGTCCCGGGTGACCAATGCGTGGGAATTGACCTGGATCGAGAAACGGGGCGGGCGCTCGCCGGTCTGGGTCATGAACAGCATCTTCAGGCGGCTGCCGTTGCGCCGGCGCCCACTGGCCGACGGCGGCTGCCGTGCGGCCACGACCTCGGACAGGAACCGGTTGAGCTGCGGCGTCGGAATCCGGCCGCGGCTGCGCTGGCCGAGCCCGACCGCTTCGACCAGCAACCGCTCGACGTGCCGGCCCGTGAGGGCGCTGGCCGTCAGCACCCGGGGACGCATGCGCAGCTTGCGATGGGCGTGGGCGCGCTCGTGGTCGAGATCGAATTCGTCGGTCAGGTCCCACTTGTTGAGCACCATCGCGGTCGCGCACCCGGTCTTCATCGCCAGCTCGGCCACGCGCAGGTCCTGGGCGGTGATCCCGCCGGTGGCATCGCAGACCACCAGTGCGACGTCTGCCCGTTCGGCGGCGCGGCGAGAGCGCAGGGCGGTGTAGTACTCGACC
>CAXMLR010000273.1:0-4498 GCA_964194275.1 uncultured Solirubrobacterales bacterium | reverse complement strand
GAAGTGGCCTGGACGGCGCTATCGGCTCGGTGGTACGCCGAGCATCCCCCGGTCCAGGAGCTGGCCGGGCGCGCGCGGGTGATCCCGCGACCGCTCGGGGTGATCGCCGCTGTGACTCCCTGGAACGTCCCGCTCGTCACCCCCGCGTGGAAATGGCTGCCCGCGCTGATGGCGGGTAACACGGTGATATGGAAGCCGTCTGAGCTCGCCACCGCCGTGGCGGCAGCCGCACACGAGCGCCTCATCGCCGCCGGGATTTCCGCCGACGCTTTCCAGGTGCTGCCCGGTAACGCCTCGACTGCCCAAGTCCTGTGCGCCGACGAGCGCGTCGCCGGGATTCACTTCACCGGCTCCGAGCGGGCCGGACGAGCGCTCGCCGAGCTAGCCGCGCCCCGATTCGCCGCTGCACACTCGAGATGAGCGGCCTCAACCCGGCGATCGTCCTCGCCGACGCCGACCTCGACCTGGCCAGCGACTGCATCGTCGCCTGCGCCACCGCGCTCGCGGGGCAAAAATGCACCGCCACGCGGCGCGTGCTGGTCGCCGAGCAGGTCCACGACGCGCTCCTGGCACGACTAGCTGAGAGGATCGGCGCACTGCGAGCGGGCGACCCGCGGGAGCCCACGACTGACGTCGGACCGCTGATCACACCCGCGGCACGCACCACAGCGGAAGCAGCGGTACAGGAAGCGGTGAGCGCCGGAGCGCGGGTGGTTTCGCGCGCGCGAGCAGCCGAGACCCCGTCACTGTTCGCTCCCGCGCTCCTGACCAACCTCCATCCCGAGGACCCCCTGCGCCGGCAAGAGCTGTTCGCGCCCGTGCTGGCGGTCGAATCGTTCAAGACCGCCGAGGACCCGTGGGCGCTGGCCAACCGCTCCCCCTACGGACTATCCGCCGCGATCTACGGACACCACCCAACACAGCTGACCGAGGCTCGCGAACGCGTGCGAGCCGGAGTGCTGGCTTTCAACCGTCGCGGCGACGACGTCGACCTCGAAGCACCATTCGGCGGCCACAAACACTCGGGCAACGGACGAGCGGAAGGCGGAATGTACGGATATGCGGCCGTGACCGAGCTGCAGGCAGTGTACGAATGAACCGCCGCGCATAGGTCATCGCCGGCGCGACGGCAGCTGCCACTCCTGAAAACCTGCTTTCGATGGCCCGATCGGATAGGCGATGCCGACTCTGACCCCATCCCTCGCTCGCGTACCGAGCACCGACATCACAGCTCTCGCCGAACTCGACGGAGAGCTGCTGATCGACATCGTGGGCGCCGGCACGATCACGCTCGTCCAGCACCTTGGACTTCAGGGCGGCCGAACGAAGAGGCCGGGCCCAAAGCCCATCGTCCGGAAACGGCCTACCCGTCTGCGTTCTCCCAACAAAGCCCGTGTGCTGGATTATCCGACCTTGCGGCCGGGACCGGACAGAGTCTCCACGCCGTAGTACATGCCACGAGGAGGATCGGTCCGTTCGGACTCAAAGACGACAGTTCTCCTCGCGCCCGGCGATGCGCAGCGTCAGTCCTCGCTTCGACTTTGAGCAGGAACCGCTGCGGTCAGTGTTCGCGTGGACGCGCGGTGGTTAACGTTCGAGTGTTGGCCCCTCGCGTCCGCGATAGCGTGTCGGTCCGGGACGCGTCGGCGGGGACGGGTCGACACGTGGGGAGGAACCACGTTCGCGTCGCACCTGTTCTGAACCGAGGTCGAGCACCCGATTCAGGACCGCGATGTCATCAAGATCCTGGCGGCGCTTTGCCTCCGGGCGGTCGCGAAATTCCGCTGCAGCGGTCTTCATCCGTATGAGGTGCTCGGGGTGCGCGATCAACAGCGTTATGCCTCGGACCTCTACCGGGATCGCCTGCTCGCGGAGAGCCTCGTAGCTCTTGGGCGCTCCGGGCGTCTGGTCAACGGCGAACACGTCCAGGTCGCCGTGGCGGGTGTGCATCAGGAAGTTGCCACCCTGATACAGCTGCTCGGGCGAGTCGAGATCGATTCCCAGGCGGTCTCCATCGATGCCTCGCAACTTCGCGGCAAGTTCATGCAGCGCGCCCGCCAGCCGTTGCATGTTCTCCGGTGTCCAGGCGGCGACGACGTCCAGGTCTTGTGTCGTGCGTACGTGTCCGTGGGCCTGCAGCGCCACGCCTCCGATGACGACGTAGTCGACGGTGTGACGGTTGAGCGCTGCCGTTAGCTCGCCCGCGTCGAGCGGTTCTCTATCGCCGCTCACGCGCCCTCGCTCCCGCGATCGCGATCTCTCCGGCGAAGCGGTTCCAGCTCAGCGCTCGCTCCAGGCGTTCGCCCATCGGAGTTTCGGCGGCGATCGCGAGCTGGTCGGGGTCGAAGGGAATCTCCCGGGCTCTCGACTGGAGCATCAGCTCCTCACCGGCGGCCGCCGCGAGTCTGGCCAGGGTGTCTACTGACGGCGAGACCGATCCTTTCTCGATCTTGCTGAGGGCCTGCTGGCTTGTGCCCGCGCGAGCCGCGAGCACGGCTTGACTGAGCCCGTGACGGGCTCGAAGCGCGCGAGTCCAATCTCCGGCATCCATTCTCACATCATATCTGATGTTGATTAATCGGCAAGCTGAATCGCACCCCTCCACTCGCAAGCAGTTCAGTGTTACCTACGCTGCTAGCGGTGTATAATCCTCCGCATGGTTGGTGGAGAGCGCCGAAGTGGGGCCTGAGAATCCGTTTGTATTCGACCGTCCGCTCGAGGACGGTCGAGCCCTGGTCGGGCGAAACTGCGAGCTGACGGAGCTGGCGGCAGCGATCAAGCCAGGCACCGAGGTGCTCGTGGAGGGTCCGCATCGCTACGGCAAGACCAGCCTTGTGAACGCGGCTCTCGCGACGCTCACCGATCGTGAGGGCGGCCTGGCGGCGCGGATCGATTGCGCCGGGGTCCTGACCGCCACCGATTTCGTGCGGCGGTTAGAGGAGGCCTACGGCCGGGCGTGGGCTGAGGACTCCGTGGAGGAGGCGCTAATCGACCGGCTCGAGGCCCTGCCCTTCCGTCTAGCCGGGGCTGAGGTGACGAACTCCAACTCCCGCCTCGAAGGGCTGCTTGCCGTGGCCGCCGAAGTTGGCGAGCTGACAGGCGCTCGTGTGGTTCTCGCGTTCGACGAGGTTCGGGACATACTCGCGCACCCGGAAATCGTCGCGGCGGTTGAGAACGCGCGCCGCCGCGGCAGGAGTCGAGATAGCTATGTGTTTGCCGGGCCAGATCTTTCCACAGCGGAGCAACGCGCCTGGAGCCAGCGCGCGCGGACCCTAACGCTCGGCGCGATCGACCCGGTTGCTTTCGCCGGGGAGATCGTGCATCGGTTTGCCGACACCGGTCGGGATGCCGGCGAGGCGGCGAAGGTCGTCGCCACCCTCGGCGCCGGACATCCGCAGCGTATGAGTTTGCTCGCATCGCAGCTGTGGGAGCTGACCACCGAAGGCGACCGCGCGACCGTGGCCACCGCCCGCATGGCGATCGAGCAGTCACTTGCTCGATGCGGCCCCGAGTTCGACGTCCGCTGGAACGCTCTGCACGGCAACGAGCGCCGCGTGGCGGTGGCGATCGCGAACGACATCGCTCCGCAGGGAACACGAGCACAGCGCGCCACCGGACTCGCAAGCTTTGGCGCCGCCCAGCGAGCGCTCCAGGGCATCAAGTCATCAGGGGTCGCGCAGACCCGCGGGGAACACACGACGCTCACCGACCCGCTGTTCGCCGAATGGCTTCGCCGACGCTACTCGCAGATCCCGCTCGAGCCCGATTGGCAAGCGCTCCGTCGCCGCGCCGAACTGCAGCGTGGCCGAATCACACGAGGGATGTGAAGTGCCGACGGGCGCTCATCGAACTCGGCCGCTGCAGCCGGTTCCGCGCCTTCTCTTATCGCGCAAGGAGGCGGCCGCCGCGCTTGGGATCAGCGTCGACACGTTCGAGCGAAAGGTGCAGCCCGTGATCAAGCTCGTGCCGTGTGGCCAGCTGCTGCTCGTGCCGATCAAGGAGCTCGAGCGGTGGTGCGAGGAGCACGCTCACTACCTGGCCGGGGCGGCCTAAGCGGGCAGTGCGGTGCGAGCGTCACCACCACGTGCTACTACACCAGCCGTGGCGTGGCAGCGAACCAAGCACCCGGGTGTGTACGTCCGCCATGCGAACGCGTGCCCTTCAACTGGCAATCCACGCGCTCGCTGCCGATGCCGGCCTTCCTACCGTGCCCACCGTCGCCATCCGGCGACCGGGAAGATGGTCTCGAGCCCGAGCTTTGCGGACATCAACGAGGCGCTGTCGTGGTATGCCGCGGCAGGCGAGAAGGCCAAGCCCGTTCTGCGCGAGCGCATGGCCGCCGGCTCGACCTTCAAGCAGCTCGCCGACGAGTGGTGGGAGGGCGTCGAACAAGGCCGGGTCGGGAAACGACGCGGCAAGCGCGGCTACTCGCAAACGACGCTCCAGGGCTACGACCGCTCGCTGCGGCATGTCCTGATCCCCGAGTTCGGCGCGCGCC
>CAXMLR010000272.1:0-1756 GCA_964194275.1 uncultured Solirubrobacterales bacterium | reverse complement strand
GGCCATGGCCATGGCCAACGGCGCTCCGGCCAGCTTGGCGGCCCAATCCCCCGTCCGGCCCTTGATGGCGCCGTAGCTCCAGCGCAGCCTAGAGGAGTGCAGATAGCCGCGCAGGAGCTCGTACTTGGTCGCATAGGTGGCCACCTGATCGCCGGGGTGCGTCTGTGGATACCCCTCCGGGAACGGCACGTAGGGCAGCTGGAACACGGTCGCCCCCCGCGGCAGCCTGGCTTCGATCTCGGCCACAAAGACACTGTCGCTTCGCCACTCGCGCGCAGTGGCCGCGTAGGCCGGCACAAACGCAGCCGTCGTCTGGTCATAGGCGCCGAAGGTGAGCCCGGCGGCCAGCAGAGCAGCCGCGAGTACGGTTCCGCGTCGCCGGCGGCGCAGCGGGGTGAGCAGCGCCTCGAGCAGCATCGCCGCCGCGAGCAGAGAGAAGAATGCGATCACCACCGAGATCCGATTCCAGGCCCGGATGTCCGGTGTCAGAAAGACCTCGAACAGGCTGCCGAATCCCCCGACCGCTCCGGCGGCCAACGCGATCGCGGCGCCAATGCCGGCGTGTGCAAGCAAGCGCCGCGCGCCGATCCAGCCGGCGGCGCCGAGAAGCGTGGCCAGCGCGCACACCCCGAGCCAGCCAAAGCCGAGCGTGCCAAACGTGCCGAGGCTCGCGTAGCAGGACTCGCAGTACCGGGGGGCGACCGCATGGTCGTAACGGGCGACGATGTGTCGCAGCGGGGCGATTCGGTCCCCGGGTGCGGGCAGCACAAGGTTCATCGGCGACAACGCGAATGCCTCATGGTTGTTCGCGTCAGCTGCCGCCGATCGCTCGACGGCGGTGTTGTTGCCGTGCTGCGCCCGGTAGACGATGCTCGGGGCCAGGTTGGCGGCCAGCGCGGCCGTGATCAGGGCGGTGATCAGCAGCCCCTCACGGGCCGTCCGCCTCTGGCGCCGCGCCGCTGCGATCGCCGTTGCCGACACCAGTAGTACGAGCGCGAAGACCGCGTAGTAGAGGTTGTCCGATCCGATCACCAGGCACAGGCTGATTGACGCCAGCGACCGCCTCGACGTCCACCCCCGCGCCCCACCGGGCGCACGCGCGCGCCGCGCGAACAGGGCGGTCCCGCCGAGGAGCTGTAGGAACAGGTAGGCCGACAGCGGCACCGCGTAGTAGGCCGACAGAAACAGGTGAGATTCGCCCCGGAAGAAGTGATACGTGAGTAGTGAGAACAGCACCGAGACGACTCCCGCGACCGGCGGGCTCACGCCCAGCGCGCGGAGCACGAAATGACAGCTGACGCTGGCCAGCGCAAAGGTGAGAAGGTAGAAAAGGTTGACCACCAGGGCGGGATTGGACGAGAACAGCGCCAGCCCGCGGAGCATCAGCAGGTTCAGGTTGTCGGCGCCCTGCGGGAGGTCGTATAGGTGCTGAGCGAAGGGAGCGCCGAGGCTGGCATTCGACATGTACCAGCCGTGGGCGATGATCCCCTTGGCAAGCATCAGGTAGAACTTCGCGTCGTCGGCTGCCGTATAGCGCAGGGGCACTCCGAGATCGGCGTGCCACAGCTGCAGCGCCCAGGCCGCGCAGAGCAGGCTGACGCCCGCCACCAGTAGGCCTCCGAATGCCGGGGCGAGTGTTCTCGCCCGCCGGGTCGCGGTCGTTGCTCCCGTCACGCTGCGCGCAGCGGCGCGGACGCGAACTCCGCCATCCCCGCCGTGAACTCTTCGCCCGCCGTGAAGCCCAACGTTCGGCCGG
>CAXMLR010000271.1:0-13397 GCA_964194275.1 uncultured Solirubrobacterales bacterium | reverse complement strand
ATCAACACGATCGTGTTGATCAAGGTCGGTTAGTCCGCTCGAGCGGTCGCTCCTCCGCGTAGGAACGCGGCGAGCAGGTACTGCTCGCCGTAAACGCGGGCCGGCCCAGGTCGGCGGGCAGCCCCGGGGAGGGACCAGTCGTCGATCCCGGAGCTGAACGGCGCAACGCCGGCACGGCGGCATCCTTGATATCTGAGGGACCCGTTCTCACCGAACCGCGGGCAGGCTACGACGGATCGCTCAGCCGATCCACCAGGCGGAGCAGGTCGAGCGGGCTGAACGGCTTCGTCAAAAACAGATCCGCTCCGGCCTCCTCCGCGTTGCGCTCCACGGTGTCGCCGTGAGCGGCGGTCAGCATCACAATCGTGGTGTCAGTGGTGGCCGGGTTCTCACGCAGGCGGCGGCAGGCACCGATGCCGTCCAGCCGCGGCATGTCGACGTCGAGGAACACCAACGTCGGGTGCTCGCGCTCGGCCACCTCCAGCGCCTCGACTCCGTCCGCGGCCTCGTGCAGCTCGAATTCGGCCACGTCCTCCAACGTCGTTGCGATCAGTTTGCGGATGAACGGGTCGTCATCGACCACCAGGACGCCGTGCCGGGTCGGCCCCGGCCCGGTCACCGGATCTCGGAGCCGATCCGCGCAAACGTCGCGTCGTCGATCCCGCAGAAGGCGTCGGCCACGGCGGGATCGAAGTGCCGGCCGATCTCGGCCACGATCATCGATCGGGCCTCCGGCAGCTCGGACGCGGGCCGGTAGGGCCGGTCGGTGGTCAGGGCGTCAAGCACGTCGGCCACCGCGAACACGCGCGCGGCGAGCGGTATCGCGGTTCCCGCCAGTCCGTCGGGGTAGCCGCTCCCGTCCCAGCGCTCATGGTGCGATCGTACGATCGCGGCCGCGTCGGCGAGGAACTCGATCCCGCTCACCATCTCGGCGCCGATCACCGGGTGCCGGGCCATCAGTGATCGTTCCTCGTCGGTCAGCGCGCTCGGCTTGTAGAGGATCGCGTCGGGGATGGCCAGCTTGCCGATGTCGTGGAGCAGGAAACCGAACTCGATCTCCGGTGCGTCGGCGAGCGGCAGTCGCATGGCGCGGGCGATCTGCAGTCCGTAGGCCGTGACCCGTTCCGCGTGCTTGCCCGTATAGGCGTCTCGGGCCTCGACGGCATTGGACAGCGCGCGGACGGTGGCCGTGTACGAGCGCTGGAGCTCCTGACGGCGGGAGCGCTCCTGCTTGAACGTCTCCCGGAGGTCGGCCGCGTAGCGCTCGAGCTGCAACTCCTTGTCGGCTGCCTCGCGTTCGCGGCGGGCCAGCTCGGCGCGCAGACGCTCGATCTCACCGATCAGCTCCGCGTCGCTGCTCACCGCCATCGCCCATCCAGCCTACATCGCGCTCCCCACGGAGCGCGGCGAGCAGGGCCTGGGCAGCCTGATCGACCGGGATGACCTCCATCCCGAGCCGGCCCATCCCGGGCGGGGCAGGGGTGATGCCGTCGGAGAACAGGATCACCGTGCGGCGCAGGCGGCGGCCCCGCAGATCGAGCGCCTGGAGCACAGCCTGCGGGTTGCGGACTCCGACGTCGACGAGCGCAACCTCGAAGCGCCGCTCGCCGCAGACCCGGGCCGCGGCTGCGCCGGTCGTCTTCCATTCGTGCTCGATGCCCAGCTCGTCGAGCGCCGGCTCGAGCATCGGCTGCAGCTCGTCCCGACCCACCACGAGGACACGAGACCGGCCCGCGCTGACCGCCGCGCCGAGCACCTCCCGCAGCTCATCGGCGTCGATTGGCTTGGAGACGACCCATTCCCCGGCGAGCTCCTGGCGGCCTGAGAACACCGAGATGAACACGATCGGGATCTGGCGTAGATCTGATTGGGCACGGATCTCTTGCCGCACGGCGAAGCCATCCATCCCCGGCATCAGGATGTCGAGGGTGATCGCATCGAAATGCTTGGTTCGCAGCAGCTCCAGCGCCTCGCGCCCGCTCGAGGCGATCGCGGTCTCGACTTCAAGCGGAGCGAGCTGGCCCGCAATCAGCTCGGCGATCTCCCGCTCATCGTCGACGACCAGCACGCGCCGGCCGCGGATCACGTCCAGCGAGCGGGCGTGCTCGGGCCCGGGGTTGGCAGCGGGCAGAAGCACTCGGATGGTGGTGCCGCGCCCTGGTTCGCTGTCCACCAAGATCTGGCCCTGATGCAGCTCGACCAGAGATTTCACGATCGACAAGCCCAGCCCGGTCCCCGTCGCCGACCGCCCGCCGTCGGCCGCGCGGTAGAAGCGCTCGAACACTCGGGATGACTCCTCTGGCGTCATCCCGACACCGGAGTCGGCGACGGCGATCTGGATCCACGCCCGCTCGGGTTCGACGCAGATGTGGATGCGGCCGGTCTCGCCGGTGTAGAGGTGGGCATTGGTGAGCAGATTGGCGACGATCTGCCGGACCCGCCGCGCGTCGGCGAAGGCCAGGGGAAGCGTCGGCGCCAGATACAAGCCGAGGCGCTGACCCTTTTCCTCGATTCGCGGACCCATCAGCTCCACGACTTCTCGTACTGCCTCGCCGATATCGATCGGGCGGCGGTCGATCTCGACTCGGTCAGCCTCGATCCGGGCAACGTCGAGGAGGTCGTTGACGAGCTCGACGAGGCGGTCGGTCGAGCGGAGGATGATGTCCACGAACTCCCGCTGGCGCTCGGACATGTTCTCCGAGGAGCGATCGAGGAGCTCGACGAACCCCTTGATCGAAGTCAGGGGACTGCGGAGCTCGTGAGACGCCATGGCCACGAACTCGCTCTTGGCGCGCTCCAGCCGCGCCCGTTCGCTCATGTCATGCACGGTCCACACGACGCCGTCGGATTCGTCGCCGAGCCTGGCCGCGGTCACCGCGAGGGCTCGTCCGTGGTGCTCGATGATCGCCTCGCCTCCGAGGGCGTCGCGCAGAGGCGGCAGTGGGCTCTCCGAGGAATCGAGTTGCGCGCCGGCGCGGAGCTCTGGGACGAGCTCAGTGGCCCGCGGGTTCACGGTGGCGATCGTCGATGAGCCTGGTTCGGTCACCAGCAGCCCATCGCCCAAGCTCTCAATCGTCACGGCCAGCCGTTTGCGCTCGGCCTCGATCCGGCCACGTGCGCTTGCCAGCTCTTGACCCATGGTGTTGAACGCGCTGCCGAGATCCTGGAGCTCGCGCGGACCGGCAGGTTCCACCCGGCGTTCCAGTTCTCCGCTCGCCAGTGCGCCGGTTGCACGGACCAGCGCATCCAGCGGCCGTCGCATCGAGCTCACCAAGGCCGTGATCAGACCCAGTGCCCCGATCAGCGCCAGCACACCGGCCGCGACCACGAGAATCACGGCCCGGCGCGAGTCCGCGCGAGCCTGGTTGCGCCCCACCGCCTGGCGCGCGAGCTGGCGACTCTGCAACTGGGTAGCGAGCCGGCGCCCGCGATCCAGTGGCCCACCCGGCGTCGTCGCCAGTGTCAGTCTCCCGGTGCCCGCCAGCCGTCGCGCCGCGGACTCCGCCTGGATCTGAGCGCGGACGAGCTGATGGCTGACGGGGTCGGCCTGGGCAAGGGACTGCGCTGAGGCGGCCGCCGAGTTGTACCCGCTGGCGGCGGTGCGGCGGGCGGTTGCCGCGCCGCTACCGGACGCGTCCCGCAAGACCTCCGCTTCGGCAATGCCCGCGCTGAGCAGGTTTGCCGCCGCCGTCGAGAGCGTCGAGCTCTGTGCCAGCAGGTTCTCGTAGCGCTGCCGGGTGTTGTACAGGCTGGCCACGCCGAGCGCGGCTACGATAGCGAGCACGAGGGTCAACCCGACGAGCGCCAGGCGCAGCGAGCGTGCGATAGAAAAGCGCTGCATATCAAGCGTCTGCGGTCGCGGTTGTGGGAGGGACCCTCGGGAGCGATCGTACTGGCGTCTGCGCGCGCCGCGCTGTGCACCGGCCGGGGGAGTGCGTCGATAGAGGCTCTGGCGGGGTTACCATTTGCGCATGACCCTGGGGCGATCGTGGACGCGACAGCTGTTCGGAGCCTCGGGCGCCGCGCTGCTCGTGCCCGGCGCGCTCGCCGGCGCGCTCGTCGCCCTGGCTTTTGCCGGCGGGTTCGGGCAACTGGGCTCGCTGGGGCAGGCCCTGTCGGGGCCGAGCGTGCCCGGTCCCGCGCGGGCCAGCGCGACCCTCGGCGGCGTCGGGAGAAGTGCGCTGGGGCGTGCGCTGGCCGCCGCCGCGGCGACGACCGGCGCGACCGTGGCCGGCCCGACCCGCCGCCCGGCGCCGGGCGCCGTCGGCGGACCGCTCCCGGGCCCGAGCTCCCATCCGGGTGGCAGTGGATCTGGCGGCACCGGCCGGGGTGGGAGCGGCGCTCCGGGCGGTACCGGAGGCTCCGGAGGCACCGGCGGCGGATCGGGCAATCCGGGCGGTGTCGGTGGCCCGCCGCCGACCCCCGCTCCGCCCACCGCGGTCGACAAGCTCGTGGGCGTCGCAACCTCGGTGACCGGGCAGGTCCCCGGACCCGTCGGCGCCGTCGCGACGCAGACCATGCAATCCGTCGGCACCACGCTCGATCGGGTTCTCCCGCTCGGCGGGTTCGTGGCTGCCCCCCTCGGTCTGCCGCTTCCGTGACGCCGGCTCTGGCGGCCTTCGCGGCCTGCACGGCTCTGCTGGCTGCCTGCGGGGGCGGCGGAGGCACGGCCGCGACGCCCGGTGGGGCAGCGGCCGCGGGCACGGCGAGCGCCGCGGTCCCCTCCGGGGATTGGACGCGCTTTGACTTCGACGCCGCCCGCTCGGGAGTTGGTCCGGCGCAGACCGGGATCACGGCGCGCAACCTGAACAGCCTTCGTCAGCAGCGCGTGCATCTGGACGGCACGGTTGATTCATCCCCGATCGAACTGCACGGGATCCGATTGCACGGTCGAGCGCACGACATGATCATCGTCACCACTGCGTACGGACGAACGATCGCACTTGACGCCGGTACCGGCGGCAAGCTGTGGGAGTACGTTCCCCCGGACATCCGCGCCTACGAGGGCACAGCCCAGATCACGAACACCACGCCGGTGGCCGATCCGGGACGCCGGTACGTGTTCGCCGCCAGCCCTGACGGATTGATCCGCAAGCTCGTGCTCGCCACGGGCCGTGAGGTTCGCGCACGGCACTGGCCCGTTACGGTGACGCTCGACGCCGCCCACGAGAAGCTGGCATCGGCGCTGAACCTCAGTGGCCGGGAGGTGATCGCCACCACGGGCGGTTACCTCGGCGATGCTCCGCCGTACCAGGGGCATGTCGTGACGATCGACCGCACGAGCGGAAGCATCGTTCACGTGTGGAACTCGCTCTGCTCCCGGCAGCACCACCTGCTCGTCCCCAGCCGATGTTCGGTCAGCGACTCGGCGATCTGGGCGCGCTCAGGAGCGGTGGTGGAGCGGGGCAGCGGGCGCCTGCTCGTGGCGACCGGAAACGCTACCGGGAGTAGGCCGTTCGACGGCGTCAACAACTGGAGCGACAGCGTGCTGGAACTCAGCCCGGACGCGGCGCGCCTGCTGCATAACTGGACGCCGGCCAATCAGGCGGCACTGAGCGCCACCGACGCCGATGTCGGCAGCAGCGCCCCGGCGCTGCTGCCGTCCATCGGAGGGGTTCGCCTCGCGGTCCAGGGGGGCAAAGACAGCAAGCTCCATCTGCTCGACCTTGCTCGTCTCGACGGTACGAGCGGTGGCGCCGGCCCGCGGCTGGGGGGAGAGCTGCAGGAGCTCTCAACCCCCGGGGGCGCGGAGCTGTTCAGCGCCCCGGCGGTGTGGCAGAACGCCGGGCGCGTGTTCGTGTTCGTGGCCGACTCGTCTGGGACCGGAGCCTATGTGCTCACGGGCGGGAGCGACCCGAGGCTGCGCCTCGCCTTCCACAACGCCAACCCCGGTACGAGCCCGATCCTCGCCGGAGGACTGCTGTACGTGTACGACTTCGCCGCTGGAGCGGTCCGGGTCTACGAGCCGACCCAACTCCAGCCGCTCGCGTCGTTGGCCGCCGCAGTCGGCCACTGGAACAGCCCGATCGTCGTCGCGGGCCGAGTGATCGTGCCGGAGGGCGACGCCAACCAGCACGCCAAGAGCGGGACGCTAGACATCTTTCATCTGCCCGGGCAATGATGCTCACCGGGCGTCGAGCACGAACCCCGCTCCGCGCACCGTCCGAATCAGACGCGGGTGCGAGGGCTGCTCGAGCTTGCGCCGCAGATAGCCGACGTACACATCGACGACGTTGGGCGACCCCGAATACCCAGCCGACCAGACCTGCTCTAGCAGCTGCGAGCGCGAGACGAGTTGCCCGGGTCGGCGCATCATGAACGTCAGCAGGTCGTACTCCCGCGGAGTCAGTTCGCTGTCGTGGCCTGACCAGTTCACCACGCGGGTCAGAGGATCCGCGCGGAGCTCGCCCACCTGCATCGGAGCGGGACGCTCCGAGGGACCGCGTCTGATCAGCGCGCGAAGCCGGGCGAGCAGTTCGCCGAGATCGAACGGCTTGCTCAGGTAGTCATCTGCCCCAGCATCCAATCCGCGGATTCGATCGGCGACGTCGTCGAGCGCCGTGAGCATGAGGACAGGCACCCAGCGGTCTCGCTCTCGGAGGATGCGGCACACCTGGTGCCCATCGACGCCCGGCAGCACCATGTCGAGGAGCACGGCGTCAAAGTCGCGGGCCTGCGTCTGCTCGAGGGCGTCGGGTCCGGTGTAGGCGAGGTCCACCGCGTAGCCCTCGGCCCTCAGGTGGCGCCCGAGTGCGCCGGCGGGCTCGCGGTCATGCTGGACCAGCAGGAGCCGTCCCGAAGCCGAGGGTGACGACGGAGCTGATGCGGGTTGTTCGTGCCGTAAGCGAACCGTGTCCGCCATTGTAAGTTCGTTCACAGGAAGCGGTACCACGCGATGGGGCGGCGACCGAGCGTCAGAATGCGTGCCGACCAACACAGAGGAGCTCTGACCCATGACCGACGTAGATGGCCGGGCGCCGGCCCCGACTCTGGATTGGGGCTCGGGAAGCTACGAAACGACCGCTGCCCAGCTCGAGCCGGCGGCACGGCGGATCGTCGAGATGGCCCGGGTATCACCCGGCGAGCGTGTCCTCGATTTGGCCTGCGGCACCGGCAACGCCGCGCTGTTGGCGGCCGAGGCAGGCGGGAGCGTGACCGGCCTCGATGCGTCGGAGCGTCTCCTCCGGGTCGCGGCTGCTCGCGCAGCCGCGGATGCGATCGCCGCCAGGTGGGAGTGCGGCGACCTGCATGCCCTGCCGTTTCCCGACGGCTCGTTCGAGCTCGTCACGTCGGTGTTCGGCGTCAGCTTCGCGCAGGACCCCGCACGCGCGATGTCGGAGATCGTGCGCGTGCTTGTGCCAGGCGGCCGGGCGCTGCTGAGCACCTGGATCCCTGAGGGCGGACTCGACGCGGCAGTGGGGATCGCGATGCGGGCGGTATCGGCGGCTACCGGCTTCACTCCGCCGCGATTTCCCTGGGCCGACCAAGCCGCCGTCTCCAAACTCGTCGCCGCAGCCGGCGCGGAGGTTAGTTTCATCGAGGGGAGTCTCACGTTCGCCGGAAAATCGCCCGAGACGTATTTCGATGAGGTCCAGTCGGTGCATCCAGTAAGCGTGTCAACCCGCCCGTTGCTCGAACGGGCGGGGACCTATGCCGAGGTCCGTGAGCAGATGATCGCCGCGCTTGCCGCTCACAATGAGGATCCGTCTGGGTTGCGACTCACCAGTCGCTACCTGATCGTCTCGCTCCGGCGTCCCGCCGCCGCGGGCGACGCGGGAAGCCTTGGGCGTTGAGCACCTCCAATCTTCGGCCGTCAGAGGACGAGCCGACCCCCGACGGGCTGCAACATCCGCTGACGCAGGCGCTGCTGCTGCTGACGTTCACCACCGGGCTGGTCGATGCGGTCAGCTTCCTCGGGATCGGTCGCGTGTTCACCGCCAATATGACCGGGAATGTTGCGCTGCTCGGGTTCGGCCTCGCCGGGGCCGCCCATCTGCCGGTTCTGGCGCCGTTCGTATCCTTGGCCGGTTTTCTGGTTGGTGCCGCGGGCGGAGGCGTGTTGGCCGCCCGGCTGGGGCCGCGTCGCCGGGTGCACATCGGCACGGCTCTGACGATCGAGATCGTGCTGATGACGATTGCGGCCGTGCTCGCCGCGATTGTCAGGATCCGAGTCGGCGCGGTCTCGGGGCTGGCGGTGATTGTGCTGCTCGCGCTCGCCATGGGGGTCCGAAATGCCACCATGCGGCGGGTCGGTGTGGTCGACCTGATGACCACCGTGCTCACCGGAACGCTAACCAACCTCGCCACCGGACTCCGCGTGTTCGGAGGTTCAGGCGAGGCGACGGCCCGGCGCCTGGTGACGGTCGTCGCGCTGCTGCTCGGAGCGCTCACCGGCGCTCTGCTGCTGCAGGCCAGCTTGGTCCTCGCGATGGCGGCGGCCGCGGCGTTGGCGGGGCTGAGCTGGCTCGTCTTCGTTCGTTAGGGGCGGTGGGGGCCACCTGCGCGGCCTGCTCGGTTATGAGTTCAAACGAGTCGCGTCGAGTGGCTGGATATTCGCCACCGACGACAGGAAGTCCTCGGTAACCTAGAGGAAGCCGATCTTCGGGGTCCGGTGCAACGACGCTGGACGGTGTTGCAAATCAATACCGTGTATCCCGGACGCTGCAACCTCGGTGTTCTGTAGCTTTTGCCGGCATGAATTCCCACTCTGGGCGGCCCACTGATTACGCGTTCACGCTGCCCATCCCGACCCGCTGGGGCGATAACGACGTCTACGGGCACATCAACAACGTGGAGTACTACGCATTCTTCGACACCGTCATCAACCATTGGCTGATACATCAGGGAGGGCTCGACATCGCGGGCGGCGAGACGATCGGCCTGTGCGCCGAATCGCACTGCGAGTATCGCGCGGCCGTGGCCTTTCCTGACGTGATCGAGGCCGCGCTCCGAGTCGGCCATCTGGGCCGCAGCAGCGTCCGGTACGAGCTAGCCCTCTACCGCTCCGGCGAGGAAGCGCCGGTGGCCGTCGGGTGGTTCGTGCATGTGTTCGTCGATCGGGAGCGAAGGCGTCCGGTCGAGATCCCGCCGCGACTGCGAGGTGCGCTCGAAAGGTTGATCGTGGCCGATGTGCCAGCCGTATGAAGGTTCGCGGGGCAGTGCTCACGGAGATGGGGAGGCCGGCGCCATACGCTGAGAGCCGCCCGCTGGAGGTCGTCGAGCTCGAGCTGGACCCCCCCGGTCCGGGGGAGATCCTGATCGGTGTCCATGCTGCCGGGCTCTGTCACTCCGATCTCTCGGTGATCGATGGCTCCCGTCCACGGGTGATGCCGATGGTGCTCGGTCACGAGGCCGCCGGCGCGGTGGTTGAGCTCGGGCCGGAGGTGACCGAATTTGCGGTGGGAGACCACGTGGTGCTGTCGTTCGTCCCCAGCTGCGGCCGCTGCCCTCCCTGTCTCGACGGCCGCGCGGCGCTCTGTGAGCCCGGGGCCGTGGCCAACGTAGCCGGTTCGCTGCTGTCCGGGGCTCGCCGCTGGCGGGGGCCCGCAGGGACCCCGATTCACCACCACCTCGGGGTATCGGCCTTCGCCGAGCACGCCGTGGTCAGCGCCCGGTCCGCGGTCAAGGTCGATCCGGAGCTGCCGTTCGAGATCGCCGCACTGTTCGGCTGCGCCGTGCTGACCGGCGTCGGCGCTGCGCTGTACAGCGCGGGCGTGGCCCCAGGCGACAGTGTCGCTGTGTTCGGCCTCGGTGGGGTGGGGCTGGCAGCGCTGCTCGGCGCTCGGGTTGCGGGCGCTACCACCCTGGTCGCCGTGGACGTGGTCCAGGAAAAGCTCGACCTGGCGCTGGAACTCGGGGCCACCCACGCGGTGCTCGCCGGCCAGGACACCGAGGCGGAGGTCCGCGCCGCGACCGGCGGCGGAGCGGCGAAGGTGATCGAGACCGCGGGCAGCGCGGCGGTTCTGGCCCAGGCCTACGCCAGCACCCGGCGCGGCGGTATGACCGTCACCGTCGGTCTCCCGGATCCCGCGCAGATGCTCCGCATCCCGGCGGTGAGCCTAGTCGCCGAGGAGAAAACGCTGCGCGGGTGCTATCTCGGTTCGGCCGTTCCCGCCCGCGACATTCCACGCTTCATCGCGCTGTACCGGGCAGGAGCGTTGCCGGTGGAGCGGTTGCTGACGCACCGTCTGGAGCTAGGGCAGATCAACGAGGGCTTTGATCGGCTCGCCCGGGGTCACGCCGTGCGTCAGGCCGTGATCCTGTGACCCATGCCCGATTCGGCGAAATCACCATCCCCAGATCAGACTTCGTAGCTCCAGCGTCAGCTCGCACGCCCGGGGCCGGGCAGCATCCGGTCAAACCCAGGTCCCCCGGAAACGCCCTTGAGCCCCTTTGGCGCGCCGGCGCTGTCTGAAGCGCGAGCGGGTAGAGATGGGCGCCCTGGCCCCCGAGCTGGGGGTCCAACCGGGTGACGCTGTCTCGCTGGGTCGGCTCGCGTGAGCAGCTGCTGGTTGAGGTGTTGTGGTCGTTGGGCCGAGCCCACGCTCGAGCGCGCGCTGACGCGTAAGCGCGGCGCGCGTAGGTCGACCAAATGAGCAGCGCAGCGTTGCGCCGTTCATTGTGATCGGCAACCGGCACCGCTCGTGCGGCGGCGAGCGATCGCCGCGGTCCCGAACATCGCACCACGGTCCGCCGTGCCGGTACGGGACGCCCACGTTGTAGATCTACAGCGAAGCAAGCACCGTTGCCATGGGTGACCGCCCGCGCTTGGACACGGGTCGTGTTCCGCTCCCGAATGCTGCGATAGACGCCTCCAGCGGAGTGGTCGAATCCGTCGGCCCGATTGGTTGCGAGACACTCCCGTCGCTCGAAGAACAGCTCACACAGGCCGCCTATCGGGAGGCCGCACCTATCCGTGAGACCGAGGGTTTGGTCTTCTTCGCGGGAGTCCATGTAGCACGTGCGCGAGCACGTTCCGCGTCATCTGCACGACGCGAGGGTCCGGCGCCCTCGGTGCGTTGGGCGAGGCGCTGGGCACCGGCTCCAGCCCGAGCTCCCAGCCAAGCGTTCCGGTCTTGAACACAAGCGCTCCGGAAGCCGCGGAGTAGATCGTGGTCTCGGCGCGGCCCTTGCTTTGCCCTGGCCCCCGGTCGCCCGAGCTTGACCGCATGCACGAGGTTGTGCCGCCACCGACCGCCTGGGTTCCCGGTGGACTCGAAGGCGTCACTTGGTCAGACTCATAACCCACGATGCCGGGGATTCGGGTGAGCGAGGTGATCCTCGTGCGCGCAAACAGCCACGATGGCCGCACGTTCGCTCTTGGGGCCCAGGAGTAGTACACGTAGGTTGGCGGCCCTCGCTTCGGGACTCGCGGGGTGATGCATCCGTGGAACGCTGACCCTGTGAGCGCTGCCCCTAGATCCTCAAACGCCCCAGTGGCCGGCAGCCTGTGCGGGTCGCGCGCGGAATGCTCTTTGTAGGCGACCATTGAGTCGGAGGGCGGCCGCGTCCCTTGAGTGGTGGCCGCAGCGGTGCTGTACCGCACGCGCCAGGCGAGCGTGTCCGAGGAGAAGAAGAGCAGGCTCGTGCCCGCATCGCGCGCATGCGCGAACGCGTTGACCTGGCGCTGTGACCAATACTCCGAGTGGCCGAAGTCGACCAGCGCCTTATGACCGGCCACCTGACCCGGATGTCGGTCGACCGACGCGCCCGTGGTGTAGGACAGGCGATAGCCGTAGCGCTCCAGGAAGCGAACCATTGCCACATCGCGGGCGAAGAACTCCCCGGCCCCGGTAGCCGTTGCGTACGGCCGGCGGTAGGAGACCTCGACCCCCTGTGAAGTGCCAGTCGCGGCGACGGTATGGCCGCCAGGGTAGAGGCTGTCCCCGCCCCAGGTGTTATACGCCTCGTAGGTCGAGGTGGGCAGCTGCGCGAGAAGCGGCTGTGGGTGATTCGCCTCGACCACGAACAGACAGTCGCTTTCACCGCCCTTCGCCGAAAGCTTGGCGATATACACGCCGCTTGCCAGTCCCGGCGGGATTCTAAAGGTAAGCGTCGGGTGCCAGTGGCACTCGGTCAGGCCTGTGGCGGATCGGTGCACGCACGGCGGCTGACGGACCAGAGGTAGGCGGTCCGCTTCGAGCACCTCACGTCCCCCGCGGCCGCCGTACCAACCGATTCTGAACACCCGGATGCGCGCCATCGGCGAGCCGGGCGCAGAGACGTAGATCCGCTGCCGCTGGCCTGGCCGCAGCGCCTCGTTGGCGACGTAACCGGCGACATTTCCGTGGGCGAGTCCCCCCACGTCTTTGGCCGGCCCGGGGAGTCGCCACGCCGTCGTTCCGGGCTGGCGGTTCTCGACCGCGACCGTCGGTGGCGGACCCATGGTCCGGACCAGCCACCGATAGGCGTGGCCTCCGGGACGTTTCGCGTGGGGCGGTTGCGCCCGACGGCCGCTGTCCCCGCAACCGCCGGCGGCCACCGTGG
The DNA here is from genome assembly GCA_964194275.1 of uncultured Solirubrobacterales bacterium. GTDB lineage: Bacteria > Actinomycetota > Thermoleophilia > Solirubrobacterales > Solirubrobacteraceae > Palsa-465. The sequence goes on along the minus strand of CAXMLR010000271.1, from coordinate 911 downwards.
AGATGGCGACGACGACGACGATTCCCCGGGCACCTGAGAGCACAATCGGCTTCGCTGAGCTGGGGTTTCCGTTACTGCAGGATGTTGACCGCCCGCGCCGCGACGAGCAGCACAGTGATCAGTGAAGTGAGCGATTGGGCCATCATCAAGAGCTTGGCACGCGTCGTCATGGGCATCGTGTCGGTCGGGCTGAGCGCCGTAGAGTTGGTGTAGGACAAGTACAGATAGTCGACGAAGTTCGGCATCCAGCCGGGATGCGTCGCCGGCTCGCTCATCGGCGTGAACATGAAGTCGGCCGGCGCGTCCGCATCGCGCGAGCGCTGGTCGGGTCCGCCCCGGTCGAGCTGCCAGAACCAGAGCGCGAAGACGACGACGTTGGTCAGCCAGATCGCGACGGCTGAAAGGATCAGCTGGTGGCCACCGGCCTTGCCGCCCTTGAGGAGGTAGTGGACGAGCAGTTCGAGCGAGACGAGGTTTGAGGTCGCCACGAGTGCGAGCAGGCCGAGCACGATCTTGCGCTCGCGCTGTGCATTGAGGCGATTTTGGCGGGGACGGTCCAGCCACAGACCGCCGATCAGTAAGAGCTCCAGAGCCGGCATCAACCACGCGGGGCCAACGACGAACTTGCCGGGGAGGCTCAGATACAGGATTACGGCGCTGAGCAGCGCGGCCTGGCCTTGCCAGAACGGTTCGCTCCGCAGCAGCTCCACGGCGTGACTCGCGTGCTTTCGCGCGGCAGGACCGCCAGTGCGAACGCTGGGGCTCATCCAGGGATCGTCCTACGCCGACCTTTGCTGCTCCTGAAGGTCGTGTGCGCGTTGCGTTGTGCTCGACGCGCGAGCGAGGGTCTTTCGGCGTGACCGGTTACGCCGGAGCCGGGAGAGGATGGGAGCGGTCAGCGCCCGCTCGTA
>CAXMLR010000270.1:0-5276 GCA_964194275.1 uncultured Solirubrobacterales bacterium | reverse complement strand
CCGACGCGGCGATCAACCCCGGCAACTCCGGCGGCCCGCTGCTCGAAGCGAGCGGCCACGTGCTCGGCCTCAACGACCAGATCCAGACGAACTCCGGTTCGAGTGCCGGGGTAGGCTTCGCGGTCCCGTCGAACACGGTCGCGCGGATTGCAAACTTGATCATCGCCGGGCGCTCGGTCAAGCACTCCTACGTCGGCGTGGAGCTCAACGCCAGCAGCAGCGGTGGGGCGGAGGTCGCTCGCCAGCCCGACCAGCAGGGCAACCCGCCGGTGCGGTCCGGATCGCCAGCGGCCGCTGCCGGGATTCAGCCGGGCGACCTGGTCACAGCGATCAACGGCAAGGGAATCAGCTCGACCTCCCAGTTCATACAGACCGTCGACAGTTATCCGCCGGGGATGAAGCTCACGCTGACCGTCAAGCGCGGTGGCAGCACCCATCAGATCACGCTGACCCTGGGCACGCGTCCGAACAAGGCGAACGGCGGCTGAGGCGCGGGTGTGCCCGGGCCGGAGGTCAGACCCGGGTGCGCCTCGCCCCCACGGCCTTCGGAGCCGGCCAGCGCGCTCCGGCTACGCCCCGGCCGCCGCCGCCGCAGCCGGGGCGCCGGAGATCGCCTGGGTGGATGACAGGGGACAGCCGGAGCGCGACGAGGCCAGGATCACCGCAGCGCCGGCCGCCTCGGCGCCAGAGCCGTGGACACCACAATCACGAGCAGGACGTCGCTGCGCATCGGCCGGTCGAGCGCCGATGCCGGTGGGCGCGCGGAAACGCCCGCAGCTAACCCGTCGCCGTCGCCGGCGTGGTCGCGGCTGCTGCCTGCACCAGAGTTCGCTCCATCAGCTCCCGGTGGACGGACCGCGTGCGGCCCTCCCTTCGCTGCCATTGTCCGTCGGGCTCGAGCGTCCACGAGAAGCTGTCATCGGCCAGGCACCGCTCGAGCGTGTCCTCGAGCTCCTCCTGCAGCTCCCGATTCTCCACCGGGATGAGCAGCTCGACGCGAGTGTCGAGATTTCGTGGCATCAGGTCTGCTGAGCCGATGTAGTACCTGTGCTGTTCGCCGCGGTGGAACGAGTAGATCCGGCTGTGCTCGAGGAAGCGGCCGACCACCGAGACGACGTTGATCGTGTCGGATACGTCGGGAATGCCCGGCCGCAGACAGCAGATTCCGCGCACATTGAGGTCGATCGGCACCCCCGCCTGCGAAGCACGGTAGAGCGCCTCGATGCAGCGCTGGTCCACCAGCGAGTTCATCTTCATCACGATCCGCGCCGCCTCGCCCGCCTCATGCGCCTCGATCGTGCGGTCGATCTCCTCAATCAGAGGCACCCGCATCGACCCGGGCGCGACGAGCACCTTGCGCTGGCGCTTCGGGTGCCCGTAACCGGTGAGCGTGTTGAAGAGGTTGGCCACTTCCTCACCGAGCTCACGGTCGGTGGTGAAGAGGCCGAAGTCCTCATACAACCGCGCGTTCTTGGCGTGAAAGTTGCCCGTGCCGATCATCACGTAGTGCCGGATACCCTCGCGCTCGCGCCGCACCACGAGGATCGCCTTGGCGTGGGTCTTCAGCCCCGGGATGCCGTGGACCACGTGCGCTCCGACCTCCTCGAGCGCGCGGGACCAGCGGATGTTCAGCCGCTCGTCGAAGCGCGCTTTGAGCTCGACCAGGCAGACTGCCTGCTTGCCCTTCTCCGCGGCCTGAATCAACGAGGGGACCAGCGCCGAGTCATCCGAGGTGCGGTACACGGTCATCTTGATCGCGAGCACGTTCGGGTCCTCGGCCGACTGCTTGACGAATCGCTCGACGCTCGAGGAGAACGAGTGGTAGGGGTAGTGCACGAGCACGTCGCCAGAGCGCATCGGCTCGAACACGTCGGGCTGCTCGTCCCCGTCGCCTGGCCGGGGCCCGAATGCGGGGTGGGTCAACGGCGTCCACTGCGGCTGGCGCAACTCGGCATGACCCTCGATTCCGGCGATCTCCCAGAGATCGCTGAGGTCGAGCAGACCTTCGACGTCGTAGACCTGCACCTCGTCGACATGGAGCCACTCGATCAAGCGCTCGCGCAGCGCGAGATCCATGTCCGCGCCCACCTCCAAGCGGACAACCTCGCCGAAGCGCCGCCGGCGCAGCTCATCCTCGACGGCCTGCAGCAGGTCGTCGGCCTCGTCTGAGACCTCGAAGTCCGCGTCGCGCGTCACCCGGAAGAGGCTGTGGCTGATGATGTCCATCCCCGGGAACAGCGAGTCGAGGTGCTCTGCGATCACCTCCTCGAGCGGGATGTAGGTGTCCTTCGCGATCTCCACGAACCGCGGTAGCACCTCCTTTGGCACCTTCACCCGCGCAAAGACATCGTGATCGACGTCAGGGTCGTGCAGCCATACGATCAGGCTCAATGAGAGGTTCGAGATGTACGGGAACGGCCGGCCCGGCCCGATCGCCAGCGGCGTCAGCACCGGGAAGATCTGCTCTCGGAAGCGCCGGGCGATCTCTCCCGGCGGTGCCTCGGACTGCTCGCAGGAGATGATCCTGATGCCCTCCTCGGCCAGCGCCGGCCGGACGGTCTCGTAGAACTGGCGGCCGTGCCGGCGGTCCAGCTCTCGCACCTTCTTGGCGATGCCCTCCAGGGTTTTGACCGGCGACAGACCATCGGGGCCGCGCGCATCGATCCGCGCGTCGACCTGATCGTGCACGCCGGCCACCCGCACCATGAAGAACTCGTCGAGGTTGGTGACGAAGATGGCGAGAAACTTCAGACGCTCGATCAGGGGCAGCGACTCATCTTCCGCCAGGGCCAGCACCCGGTCGTTGAAGTCAAGCCACGACAACTCGCGATTGACGTACAGGGCGGGATCGGCCAGATCCCCGGGTGCCAGCGCCTCGGAGACGACATGGCCCTCAAGGCGATCGAGGGAGGGGTCGTTCAAGCCAGGGCTCCCTCGGTGTTCGCGATTGCCGCCAGCTCGGCCGGGCGCAGCAGCACCACGAGTTCACCCTTGGTGATCCCCGCCAGGCCGCCCTTGCGCAAGCGCGCCTGCGCGCCGGTGATGTCGTGGACGGTCAGGGTGAAGGAGGGATCATGGCCGACGAGCAGCACGTCCTCGAACCCGGCAGTCAGCTCTCGCACATCGAACGGCTCGCCCGCCAGCGCGGGCTCGATCCTGACCGCGAGACCCAGCGGATCGCAGGCCAGCTGAGCGGTCTGGCGGGCCCGCAGCTTGGGCGAGCTCAGGCACACTTCGATCTTGGTCCCGATCCGAGCCAGCGCCTGTCCGGCATCCTGAGCCTGCCGCATCCCGCGCTCGGTCAGCGGGCGCTCCTCATCAGGCAAGCCGTCGGCGGCTTCGGCGTGTCTGAGGAGCCAGAGCATGAGTGAACTCTACGCCTGGGGTGAAGAAGCCGTGATCACGGGCACACGTTATGTCCCGCGAGGCAGGCGAATGTGACTGAGTTGTGAAACCCACGCGTCTAACGAACGCTGATCCGCTGCGCTGCGGCCGCGCTGCGACGCGAGTGCCGGCCCGCGGCGTCGACGGCGTCGACGCGGATCAGGTAGCTGCCGTGCGGGAGTCCGGCCCGGAGGCTCAACCCCCAGCGCACGGTCCCACGGGCTCCGAAGACGACCGAGCGCTTGCACGACCGCAGCCGCGTGAACTTGCCCGAGCGCAGCAGGAACTGGCACCGTGCACGCGGGAAGTTGCGAAAGATGCTCACGGTGACCCGAGCAATCCGCTGCCCGCGCCGCACGGCGCTGCTGGCGTGCGCGCAAGGACGCTCCGTCACGGTCCCGAACACCCAGACACGCTGGCTGGAGGCATGCGTGCGCCGCTTGCTGATGCGGGCCACAGGGCGCATGCGGCAGGCCGAGACGCGAGTGCCCGGGCTGCTGTGCGGCAAGGGCCTGCCGACCACTGCAGGCGTGCCGGGGGCGCCCGGAAGCTCGTGCACCGGCAGGCGTAGCTGCAGGTCGTTGACGACGATCGAAAAGGTCCCGTTGGACATCCTCGCGTAGGGTGAATCCTGAGCGAGCAGCTCGAGCTTGGGAACGTGGCCGGCGGCATAGTGCCAGGCGCCGGGGTGCAGCTGGAATCCCTGCATCCCGTTCGGGTGGGCCGAGTCGATCCGGTAGATCCCTCGGGCGACCAGGGTTTGGGTGCCAGTGGCCGGGTTGACGTCCCATAGCCGCGAGGCAACCTGGCCGAAGGTTCCGGTCACGGTCAGGTTGGCGAGGACCGTCGGCGAGCCGAGCAGCGTGTAGCCGCTTCCGGTCGCTGGCGGCAGGCGGTAGGTGGCGACGCCCGCGCCCTGATCCCGTGAGGGCGTGGTCGCGCAGGCGCCGCCCCCGGCCACGGGGTCGATCGTCTTGGCGATCGTAGGATCTCCGGTCCCGGACATGATCCTCTCGGTGCCGTGAGCGCTGAAGTCGACGTCGCCCGGGTGCAGCGCATCCCAGCTCGGCGCGGTGAACGGCCCACCGGACGGTGCGCTCGCGGGGCAGGTCTCGGTCAGGGCGCTGACGCCGAGCGGGGGCTGCGCCTCGCTGCCCCTGACGTAGTGATCGAAGAAACCCTGGATCCGGCTCGACAGCCGCGCCGTGTCGGCGCTCTTGTTCTGGCCGCGAGCATGACCGCCGTCGAAAGCGAACAGTGCGATTGGATTCGACGGGTATAGCGAGCGCTCGAGGTTGTAGTAGCGAATGGCTTCGTCGACGGGGAAGAGGTCGTCGGTGAAGCCATTCGCGATCAGCGAGGGCGCCGGAGCTTCCTTCGCTGTGCCGTACGCACCGTCGAGCAGGTAATAGGAGGAGTGAAAGCGCGCGATCTGGGCGACGATGGAGTCCGCGGGGGGGTTTCCGTCATAGGGCTCACCGGCATTGATCAGGCCGAACCAAGTGGTGATGTCAGCCTCCGGATTGGCCATCGGCGGGGCGTAGTAGCCCTTGGCCGCCCCGAGCGCGAACAGCCCCGCCGTGTAGGACTGCTTGGAGACGCCGATCGGCGAGAGGTCGGTGGTGGGGGAGGCGATCTGGTAGTCAAGCGTGCGGCCGTTGGGTAGCAGCGAATAGACCAGATCGCTCCAAGGGATCACCGGTGAGCTGGCGGCGATCCGCAACGACGCGCCGCCCGGGCTCTTCCAAGGAGCGAGGGTGCCGTCGGGGTTCATGATCCGGTCCTTGAGCGTGGCCAGCGCGAGCGACACGCCGCCGCCGTAGGACTCGCCGGTGGCACCGATGCGCTGGGGGTCGATCAAGCCGGCGTCGGCGAGGAGGCCGGACACGTAC
>CAXMLR010000269.1:0-7404 GCA_964194275.1 uncultured Solirubrobacterales bacterium | reverse complement strand
TGTATAAGAGACAGCCTCCATACCGTCTGAAGGCGGCGTGCGGTGTTCGCGTCGCCTGTGAGCGGGCGTCATTGGACTCCTGGTGAGCCGTTCGGTGATCGGGTGGCGACACCGAGCATGTTTCCGTTGCCGTCGCGAAACCCGGTTGGACGCCCAGCGCCGCCAGGCGGAGGGCTAGGATGCGTTCATGCGTTTCCGTTACAGGCTCGCGCGCAGGGCGCTGGCCGTGGTGCTCCTGGCGACCGCGGTGCCCACGCAGGCTGCGGGACGCAGTCCGACGCTCGCCCACTCGGCCTCGGCGTCGATCTTGAGTATCCGGACATTCAGCGCGCCTGGGCCCGTCACGCACCTGGCGGTTCACTGGCGCGGCGCGCGCGGCGCGCGGGTCCGCGTGGCGCTGAGCCATGACGGGCGTCACTTTGCGCGCTCGGTGCCGGTCGAGCTCGACGACGTCTTCGAGGCTCACCCGGGAAGCGAGACCTACGGCTCGGTGTTTGTTGCTCGCGGCGTCCGCGCGGTGCGCGTCCTCACCGACCGCCCGGTGCGTCGCCTCACGGTCCTGTGGCTTGACGACCGTGGCCGCCGCGCGCGGCCGGTGGCGCGGTCGGCGTCGATCGGCTTCGCGCAGCCAAAGGTGATTCCGCGGATCGACTGGGGCGCTAACGAGGCTTACCGGTTCAACTCGAGTGGGCAGGAGAGTTGGCCGTCTGCCTTTTTTCCCGTCCAGAAGCTGATTGTCCACCACACGGCGACGCAGAACAATGACCCCGATCCTGCCGCGACTGTCCGTTCGATCTACTACTACCACGCGGTCACCCAGGGGTGGGGCGACATCGGCTACAACTTCCTGATCGACGAGGCGGGCAACGTCTACGAGGGCCGGCACACGCTCAACTACCCCTCGGGAAGCTCGCCGACGGAGGAGAACTCGCTCGGCTACGGGGTCACCGCCGCGCACGCGCAGGGGTACAACTCCGGGACGGTTGGGATCGCGCTGCTGGGCACGCTCACAAGCCAAGACGCGACCCCGTCCGCGCGCAGCGCGCTCAAGCGCCTGCTCGCCTGGGAGTCCGACCACCACGGCATCGACCCGCAGGGCGCGTCGCTTTACACCAACCCAGTTAGCGGCACGCAGGCGACGTTCCCCAACATCGCCGGCCACCGCGACGTCACGGCGACCAAATGCCCGGGCGGGACGTTCTACGCCACACTGCCGATCATCCGCTCCAACGTGGCCACGATGCTGGGGGCGACGGCACCCGCTGCGCCGACGGGGCTGAGTGCGACCGCGGGCGACACCCAGGTGAGCCTGGCCTGGAATGCTTCGGCGGGCGCGACGAGCTACACCGTCAAGCGCTCGACCGTGACGGGAGGCCCGTACACGGCCCTCGCCACCGGAGTCACGACGACCAGCTACACCGACACCGGGTTGACCAACGGGACGACCTACTACTACGTCGTCAGCGCCACCAACACGGGCGGTGAGAGCCCCACCGACTCCAACCAGGCAACCGCCACGCCAACAGCACCGACGGCACCGCCACCATCGCGGTGCTTCAGCGGCGACGGGGACTGCTAGTCGGATCGGCTCGGGTGAAGTACAGCGTCTGGGCCGGCGAGCGTGCGCGTGCGAGACAGACAAACGCTGCGCCGGCGGGGCGTTCATTCATCTCACGATCCCCGCTGCGGTAAGTCCCGAGCTTCGTAATCGAGACCGCGGAGGCCGGTCGAAAAACCATCACGGCTACTTCCTGGACACCGCGACCCTTGGCGGGGCGCTGTTCGGTGGGCGTCCGTCACTTACATGGCTTGCCAGGTGTTGGACACTAAGCATCAGAAGCACACCGGTGAGCATGGCCAGGCGATCACCCCGCATATCTGGAGTACCTGGACACCGACGTGAGGGTCACCTGGGCGTGCGCGGCCGAGCTCCAGGCCCGCTACGGGGCGTATGAGCTGCCGCCGGGGCCTCACAAGATCTACAGCGAGGCGAGCATCGGCACAGGGCACCAAACTCGTGATGTTCAGTTGCGAAACCACAGCAGCATCGCCGGCAGGTTGAGGAAGGGGGGCCGTACTGCGCGGAGCCCGCCCCGGCCGCCCGAAGCGCCTCCCAGTGGCGCGGGTGGCGCACGCGCTTCGAGCCGCATCAGCGAGCAATACCGAAGACAATCAAGCGAGTCCGCGGCGGAACCACGCGAGTCATCGACAACAGCTTTTCTTAGCCGCAAGCCGAGCAATCAGCCACTGCCATTGCCGCGGTCCCGAGCGGCGCGGCAGAGAACTGCGCGACCCACTTGCCGCGCAAATGAGGGCGCCGTCAGTTGCGGGGGTCGCGTCTCAGGACTGCTGGATCCAGGCCGAGAGGAGAGGTCTCCAACGCCGTGCCCGGAGTGGCTGAGAGTTCTGCCTGTGCGTGATAGCGGCAGCCAGGAGAGCTTCGGCTGAGACTCCTGCATTGACCTGACCGTTTGTAGTGACGGTGCAAGCGGCGATGCGCGGTTTGGCGACTCGCGAGAGCCTTGCGTCGACGCGCTGCGGCACCCGCTTTGCCGTTGACGCGGGCCTCGGAACGAGGCGGCGAAGCGGCGTCTCACAGGGGATCTAGCTGCAGGGCGACTGAGCGGGCCAGGTGGACGCCGATCTGAACCGCCACCTCTCGGCAGTGTCGGCCGCCGACGGACAACACGTCGAGACGTGGCGGTCACTCCGGCTAGTCTGCCGGCGTGCCACCAGTGATGATCACTTTCCAGCCGTTGACCCGCGAGGACTTCCCGCTGCTCGCACGCTGGCTGGCTGAGCCGCTCGTCGCGCGATGGTGGCACCACGAGACGTCCCCCGAAGCGCTAGAACGCGACTTCGGCCCGAGCATCGACGGCGCCGACGTCACCGAGCTGTTCCGCGTCGCGCTCGCCAGCCGACCCATTGGGTTAGTCCAGCGCTACCCGATCGCCGCCTACCCGGAGTACGTCGAGGAGTTCGCGTCGATCTGCCCGCTACCGGCCGGGGCGCTAAGCATTGACTATCTGATCGGCGAGCCATCAGCACGCCATCACGGCCACGGGGCGAACCTGATCAGCGCCTTCGTTGCGCAGAGTTGGGCCGCCCACCCGCAAGCGCGCGACATCATCGTCCCGGTGTGCGCCGGGAACCCCGCATCCTGGCGGGCGCTGGAGCGGGCCGGCTTTCAGCGGATCGCCGAGGGCGAGATGGAGCCGGACAACCCCGCAGACCCACGCGACCATGTCATCTACAGGATCGGCCGCACGGGCACCGGGTAGCCGACCCCGCAATCCCGTGATCGGCGACCCACGACTCGCGTTGGCGGTGGCCAACCTAGCTGTCCGTATCGCCCTGTGCGGCACCAGGCCGCCCCGAGACTCGTCGCAGACGGCGACCATGGCGGCCGCCGGCCCGGCGCCCTGATCGGCGGAGTGGCAGCATCAAGGGGTACCGGCAGCACGGGCTCGATGCGTGACCGGTCGATTGCCGCCGCCGCCGGGGGCCGCGAATCGACTGACGCGCCCAAGGACGTTTGGAATCCGCGGCGAATCAGGGGCGATGTACCTGGTCAAAGTGATACGCAGTGCCGGTGGCGAGTTCCGGCAGATCGCACGCGGCGGCACCCCCACGCACAGCCGTCTGCGAGACCGCCTGGCCGCACTGCTGCTGATGACGGTGGGGGTCGACCTGGTTTGTGCCGTCCTGGCGCTGCTGGTCGAACAAGGCGGCAAACAGAGCCAGGTGTCCAGCTTCGGCAGCGCCATCTTCTGGACCTCGACGCAGCTCCTGACCGTGTCATCGAACATCACGAATCCGGTGAGCACCGCGGGTCGGGTTCTCGACGTAGCGATGGAGATCTATGCGATCTCCGTCGTTGCCGGCCTGGCCGGCTCGCTCGGCGCGTTCCTGATCAAACGCGGCGACGAACTCGAGCAGGCTGAGCAGGCAGAGCGCGGCCGACCGCGCGACGCGGCCGCCGTTGGTCGGTAAGGGCGCCGGTGCGGTGAGGGTCAGCGCCGCGCATACTAGCCACCTTCCGGCTTGGCCCGCCTGGCTGCTCGCCGCTCTTCGCGCTGCTGCTCACGCTCGCCGCGCACAGCATTCGAGCGCCGCGCAGCGGCACCGCGCAGCCCGACTCTGAACGGCCCCGCGAACGGCGTGAACAGACGCTCCACGTCACCTCCGCCGCAGGCGGTGCAGGGGGGCGCATCCGAGGGTGCGACGAGCGCTTCGAACCGCTCGTCGCAGGTGCGGCAACGAAAGTCGTACAAAGGCATCAGCCCTGATGGTATTCGCCGTAGGCTGGCTACGGAATTTGTCGCGCGGGCGGCGCGGCGTCGTACGCAACCACCTCGCGAGGGCGACGGTCGCCCCGCCGTCGTCCACGATTGTCGGGCTGCATCGCGGTGTCGTCGACGTGGCTCTCTACGTCGCGAGATCCGGCGGCGGGGCGAGGGAGAAGTTCGTGATGATCCGGTCTTCCGTGATCACTTCGATGGCGGCGATCGCCAGCCCGAACGCAACCGCGCCGACCAGCACCGCTGCGCCTCACGGCGCCGGGGACCGCTCACGAGGGCTCACGAGGCGATGCGGCGACCGCGGGTCCTTTCCCGAGGCGCGCTGCGGGCTGGCCGAGCCTGGCCACCAACAGCTTTCCCGACGCGCGGCCCAGTGCGCGCGCGAGCGCAGACACCTCCGTCGTGTCCCCCGGCTCCACCACCCGGGCGTCGAGCAGCGGGTACGTCCTTCCGGCCCGCACGACCCTAGCGCCGCCGGCCAGCACGTTCTGGACCCAGTCAGAGCGCTCGCCGTAGAGGATGACCACGGCCAGGGTCTGGCCACGCTTGTAGGCATTGACCGGCGTTCGGTATAGCCGGCCGGAGCGCCTGCCCCGGTGGCAGATCACCACCCACGGCGGCACGAGCCAGGCGTAGGTCAACTGGATCGGATTGTTGACCGCCCGGTTGAATCGCGCGACGCGGCGGGAGAGATGGACGGGCACCGCCTTAGTCTCGCATCAATCGGGGCCTCCCATGTACCCTCAAGTTCAGCGCATGGCCTACGCCGAGCAGAGCCCGCCTGGGGTGCGGGGACCGATCAACCAACACGCGTCCGCGCTCGCCGATGAGTGGCGACGCCTGACGCGGGTGGCGACAGGCGTCGCCCTGCTCACCAGCCCGGTGTTCTTCCTGTTGCTTTACCAGTCCGATCACATCGGGTTGCTGGCGTCGCTGCTGCTAGCGGTGGTGGCGGTGATCGCGTTCCGGGGCTTGGTCGAGGTTGTGGTCCGCAAGCTGCTGCCGACGCCCGCGCTGTACGGGGCTGATGAGGCGGTCAAACGCGATGACATCGTCGCCCGCCGGCGCTACTGGTACTGGCGCACGAAGTTGCGCCGGCTCCCGGCTTACGTGCTGATCGTGTTCGCGCTGCTCGGTCTGTGTCAGGCGTTCTTCGCGTTCGCCGGGGTCAGTGCGCCGTTCTTTCATCCGTTCACCGGGCTGCGGTCGATCTTCCCGCCCGACACCCTCCCCCAGCTCGGCCTCGTGTTCGTTCAGCTGCCGCTGCTGTTTTTCGTCAACTTCGCGATTTTCTTCGGCCCGTTTCTGTTCTTCGCCGTCCGTCAGATTCGGGGCTATGAGCCTGGGGACGCCAGCTGGGGCGTGAAGATCGAGGATGTGCGCGGGCAGGCCGAGGCCAAGGAGGAGATAACGCGCGTGATCAGCCTGTGGCAATCAGGCGAGGAGTTCGAGAAAGCCGGAGGCAAGCGCGAGCGCGGCCTGCTGTTCCTGGGCGCGCCGGGCACCGGCAAGACGATGATCTCGAAGGCCATCGCCACCAACTTCAACTGCCCGTTCGTGACCATCCCCGGCTCGGGTTTTGCCGGGATGTTCATCGGCATGGACGCGATCACCGTGCAGTTCCTGGCCCGCAAAGCGCGCAAGCTGGCCAAGAAATGGGGCGGCCAGTGCATCGTCTTCATCGATGAGATCGACGCGGTGGGCATGCGCCGCCAAGCGCTCGGCGGTACACCGGCCAGCGCGTCCGCGGCGGTTCCGAACTCAATCCATGACCTCTGCTTCTACGGCCCTAACGGCTCCCTCACCCCGACCGGAGACCTGGTGATCGAGTCTCGCGCCTGGCGCGAGCGACTGTTCGATCAGCGCGGGGAGTCGCGCACGAGCGGCTACGCGACGTTCGTCCACCGCGCCAGCGAACGCATCCAGCGCATCTACCCGGGCTTCGGGATGGGGGGAGGAATGGGTGGCGGCCAGGCGCTCAATCAGCTGCTCGTGGTGATGGACGGAATCGACGAGCCACCAGCCATGCGCAAGGTGCTGACCAATCGCCTCAACACGTTCCTCGACGCGATGTTCGTCGTCCCGGGCAAGATCGGACGAGTGCGACTGCGGGTCGCCCCCCCGCGCCCGCGCCCCGAGCAGATCTACTTCATCGGCGCCTGCAACGTTCCGATCGACGTGCTCGATCCGGCACTGACCCGGGCCGGGCGGATGGGACGTCACATCTGGTTCCGGACCCCGACCAAGGACGACCGCGTCGATATCTTCGACCTGTATCTGAACAAGGTCGATCACGAAGCCGACCTCGATACCGGTCGGCGCCGCGACGAGCTGGCGCGGATCACCAACGGGTACTCGCCATCGATGATCGAGCAATGCTGCTCGATGGCTCTGACCATCGCCCATTCCGAGGGCCGCCGGCGGTTCGGATGGGGCGACATCGTTGAGGCGATGACCACGGTGGAGGCCGGCACCGCCCAGAACATCGAGTACGTGCCTGAGGAGACGCGGGCGGTGGCGATCCACGAGGCCGGACACGCGGCTGCGGGGCACGTGTACCTGGAGAAGGACGTCGTCTCCACCCGCCTCTCGATCCGCAAGCGCGGCAGCTCGCTCGGCCACTATCAGGGGATGGAGAAGGACGAGCGTTTCTCCCAGTTCCGCAGCAGGATCATGGGAAGCCTGATCATGACGCTCGGAGCCATGGCGGCCGAGCAGGCGTTCTACGGAGAGAACTCCCAGGGCGTGAGCGGCGACGTGATCTCGGCCACGGCCACCGCCGCCGCGATGGTCGGCATGTGGGCGATGGGGCCCGATGCCGTCCATCTCGACGGGAGCCTCGACGTCGCGGAAGACGCCAAGGACGTCTTGGCGCGCCTCGAGCGCATCGGCCTGACGATCATGAACCGCGCCGGCAGCGGAGGGCCGTTCATGGCCGACCCGATCGGGGCGGTGCTCGGAGACCGGAACAAGCGTGCGGCCGCCGCCCAGATACTTGGCCAGGCCTACGTCACCGCGTATTCGCTGATGGTCTCCAACCGCCCGCAGATCGAACGGATCGCCGACACCCTCGTCGAGCGCAAGGAGATGCACGGCGATGAAG
>CAXMLR010000268.1:0-11278 GCA_964194275.1 uncultured Solirubrobacterales bacterium | reverse complement strand
GCTCGTCAACAACGCGGGCGTGGGGATCGGCGCCGCGGCCGGAGAGCATCAGACCAAGTTCGTCGACATGCAGCTCGACGTGAACCTCCGGGCGATCGTGATCTTCTATCGCGAGTGCGCGGAGATGCTGCGCGCGGCCGGGGCTGAGCATCGCAGCGCGCTGGTGGTCAACCTCGCGTCGATCGCGGGCAAGTCACCGCAGCCTTGGCTGTCGGTCTACTCGGCCACCAAGGCCGCCGTGATCGCCTATACGCAGTCGATGAACAAGGAGCTCAACGGCGACGGGATCAAGTCGACCGCATTCTGCCCGGGCTTCGTCGACACCGACATGACCGACTTCGTCAAGGGCGACGTGCCCGCCGAGGAGATGCTGCGCCCGGAGGACATCGCGGAAGCGGTGCGCTTCCTGCTCCAGCTCTCGCCGGCCTGCGTTGTGCCGGAGATCATCTTCCAGCGCCCGGGGGAGACCGTCTAGGACGGTTTGGAACCGAGCCACGTGACGGTGGCGAGAGCGCCGCCGGCGTCCCGGCCGCCGAGCACGGCGATCCGGTCGGGCAGCGAGACCGCCGCCGCGTCGGAAACGGCGCTCGGCAACCTCCCCGCGCTCCGCCAGCGGCGCTCGCCTGGCGCCCAGGAGAGGATCGCGGTGGTGAAGGATCCATCCCGAAGACCCCCCAGCAGGTAGAAGCGGCCGTTCAGGACGCCCCCGGGGGCATGGTCGGTCGGGGCGGGGAGCGCCGGAAGGCGGGCAACGGCGCCGCTGGCCGGATCGAACGACCAGGCGTTTGTGGTCGGGCTTCCGGAGGTCAACTCGCCGCCGGCGATGATCACACGCCCGGCCAGCGCGGCGGCGGCCGGGTAGCGGACGCCGACGGGGAGCTGGGCGACGCTGCTGACCCTGACCCCAGCACCACCGAGGCCGCCGACCGGCTTGACCGCGTAGATCGCCCGGTTGGTCTCGGTGCCGTTCCAGCCGCCGAGGACATACGCGACGTTGCCGATCACGGCCGCGTCGAGGTCCGACAGGGCCTGCGGGAGCCGACCGACCACCGTGGAGGGACCCGGCTGCACCCGGACGATCCGATCGCTGCCCTCGGCGGGCCCGCCGCCGAACAGGAGCAGCCGGGAGCCGAGCTCGGCCTGAGCAGCGTCGTGGACTGGTCCGGGCAGTTGGCCGAGGGTCGCGTTCCGACCGTCATGCGTGAGCGTCAGCGCTGTGGCCACCGACGTGCCGGCGCTGGACAGACCACCGCTGAGAACGATCTGCGAATCGAATGCTGCGGCGGCTGCGCCGGTGCGCGCGGCCGGCAAGCTCCCTCGTCCCGTGACCTCGAGCTGGGCCGAAGATGAGGTGGACGGCACGGTCGCCGTCGCCGTGGTGGCCTGAGCGGCGGCGGTCGTCGAGCGCGTGCTCGAGCTTGACGTCCCGCCACACGCCGCGAGCGCAACCGCAGCGAGCACGGCGCTCAACCTGAGCGCGGCAGCTCCGCCCTGTCGCCGCATTCGCGTCAGGCGACCGCCATCGCCGCACCGAGCGTCCGCGCGGTGCAGGCATCGGCGGGAAAGAACGCCTCGATCGAGAGTTCGGCGACGGTGATGTCGACCGCCGTTCCGAAGGTGGTGACCGTGCTGAAGAATGCAAGCTCGCCGTCGTCGGTGGCGAGCCGCAGCGCGACCATGATCTCGCCGCCGTCGGGTACGTGGTCATCGGGATCCGGTCCCGGGTAGGCGAGGAGCTCCCCGTAGAGCTCCTGCAACCCCTCGTCTGCGGCCGCCGCGACCTGGCGCCCGAGGCGGTGCAGCAGGTGCCCGCGCCACTCGCCGAGGTTGAGGATCCGTGGCGCCATGCCCTCCGGGTGAAGCGCCAGCCGCAGCGCGTTCACTGGCGGCACGAGCAGCTCAGGGGCCACTCCGACCAGCAGCGGATCGAGCGCCGCGTTGGAGGCGATCAGGTTCCACATCCGGTCGACGGCGATTGCCGGGTAGGGCTCGTGCCCCGCCAGCACTCGGCCGAGCGCCTCGCGGATCGGCGACAGCTCAGGATCGTCCAGCGAGCGGGCACTGTACTGAGGCGCGTAGCCCGCCGCGAGCAGCAGCCGGTTTCGGTCCCGAAGCGGCACTTCGAGCTGCTCGGCCAGGTGCACCACCATCTCCGGGCTCGGCTTCGAACGGCCGGTCTCGACGAAGCTGAGATGCCTCGTCGAGATCCCGGCCTCGAGCGCCAGGTCCAGCTGACTCATCCGCCGACGCTGGCGCCAGTCACGCAGGAGCGTTCCGATGCGAAGGTCGTTCATGCGCACAAGCGTATCTGTGCTCACGACGTTGCCTTCGGTGCGGGCAGGAGCCGGCTCAGCGCTGCCACCGACACGAGAATCGCCGCCAGCGTGATCAGGCTGACTTCGAACGCATCGGCGAACCCGGCGTGGAGCGTCCCGAAGAAGATCACGCCGATGATCGCCACACCGATGGCGTTGCCCACGTTCTGCATCGTCGCCAGGGCTCCGGATGCCGCCCCGACGTGCTCCGGGCGGACGCTGGACATGATGATCGCGGCCAGCGGTGAGATGCCCAGGCCCATCCCCGCGCCTACGAGCAGCAGTCCGGGGATCAGCGCCGCCACCGTGCCGCCCGTGCCCACCTCGGCGACGCCGGCCAGCAGCAGCCCATGACCTGCCGCCAGCACCAGCGCGGCCGCCCCGAGGACGCGACGCCCGTGGCGCTCGGTGAGCGCCGGGGCGTGCATCGAAGCCACCAGGTAGCTCCCGGCGAGGATCGTGAACACCAGACCGGCATGCATCGCGGTGAGGCCCCGCCCTTCCTGCAGGTACAGCGCAAGGATCAGGAAGAACGACGCCTGCCCGCACCAGAACACAAGCTGAGCCAGCAGTCCCACGCTGAAGGCACGCTCCTTGAACAGACTGAGCTCCAGCAACGGGGACCCGTCACGACGGGTCAGCCAGCGCTGGTGGGCGATGAACCCGGCCAGGATCGCCGGCGCGGTAGCCAGCGACAGCCACGTCCAAGTCGGCCAGCCGTGCTGGCGACCTTCGACGAGCGGGAGCACGATCGCCGTCAGTCCGGTGGTTACCAGCGCCGTGCCGACGATGTCGATCCCGCTCGAGCGGGGCGCACGTGACTCCGGGATCACCGCGGGCGCTAGCGCCAGGGCGAGCGCTCCGATCGGCAGGTTGATGAGGAAGCAACTGCGCCAGCTGAGTCCGGCGATGTTCAGTGCGACCAGAGCGCCGCCGATCAACTGACCGCCGACTGCGGCGAGACCCATGACCATGCCGTAGGCCGACAGCGCCTTGGCCCGATCGGCGCCGGTGTAGAGCACGCCGATCAGCGCCAGGACGTTGGGCATCAGCAGCGCTGCGGCCAGGCCTTGCAGCAGCCGTCCCGCGATCAGCACCTCGGACGTGCCGGCCGCGCCGCAGAGCCCCGAGCTGAGAGTGAACAGCGCCAGACCGCCCGCGAACGCGCGCCGCCGGCCATAGCGGTCGCCGACGCGTCCGGCCGTGATCAGGAAGACGGCAGAGGTGAGGCCGTAACCTGCCGCGACCCACTCGAGTGCACCCGCCGAGGCGTGGAGTGAACCCTGCAGGGAGGGCAGCGCGACGTTGACGATGAAGAAATCCAGCACGACCATGAACGTGCCGGCGAGAACCACCGGTAGCGGAGCCCAGCGACTGGCGCGGGCGCGAGCGAGCCGTCCCAACGAGCGGACGGCCGCGGTGTCTTCGGGGGAGATGGGGTATGTGCTCATGCCGAGCACGGTCCCACCGGGCGGCGGGCACGTCGATTACGCGTGAGGTAATGGCGCGGGCTCGCCCGCGGGTCGGGACGCCGCACCCCCAAGGGCGGCCGACCGTTGGTTGGGTTCGCTGTCGCTTGCGAGCCCGTCCGAAAAACCACCAGATCGACACCTCGTGATTGTGACCGGCAAACGCCGGCCGGCTGCTGGCGACATGGCGTGAGTGCTGAGACGGCCGGATATGCTGGGCAGCGGGATGAGATGCACCACCGTCTGCGCGCATCCATAATCGGGCTCGCCTGGGCGGCGGCGGTGGGTATCCCGTCATCGTCGAGTGCCGCTCTGGCCAGCGGCGCCGGAATCCGCGTGGTCTCCCAGAGCAGCCTGGGCGCTCGGCTCCTGTCCGTGCGGGTATCGAGCACCGCGGTCGCGGCTCCGCTTGACGTTCGCATCCTTCTGCCCGGCGACTACACAGGCCACGCACACCGCCGCTATCCCGTGCTGTATCTGCTGCACGGCACCAGCGGCCGGGCCGCCGACTGGACGAAGATAGGCGACGCCGAGCGCACCACCGCCGGGCTGCCGGTCATCGTGGTCATGCCCGACATCGGCATCGCGGGGGATGGGGGTGGTTGGTGCACGAACTGGCTGGGAGCGGGCCCGCATGGCCGCCCGGACTGGGAGACGTTCCACATCGGACAGTTGATCCCGTGGATCGACCATGACCTGCGCACGATCCGCTCGCGCGCCGGCCGCGCCATCGCCGGGCTCTCCCAGGGTGGGTTCTGCTCGATGAGCTACGCGGCCCGGCACCCTGACCTGTTCGCCGCGGCGCTGTCATTCTCAGGTGCACCGGATATCGCGTATGACGGCCAGGCGCAAGCGCTGGTGACGCCGATCATCAACCTGACCGAGACCGCGCTTGACCGCGCTCCGATCGGCTCGATGTTCGGTCTGCGACTGAGCCATGAGATCAACTGGGCGGCTCACGATCCGGCCACGCTGGCGCCGAACCTGCGCCCTCTGCGGCTGTTCATGTACTCCGGCAACGGCCAGCCCGGCCCGCTGGACAGCGGTATCCCCAACCCCGGCGCGTTCGCCATTGAAGCGGGAGCGAGCGAGCTGACGCGGCTGTTTCACAATCGCCTGCAGTCGCTCGCCATCCCCAGCCTCTACGACCCTTATGGGCCGGGCACCCACAGCTGGCCGTACTGGGCCCGCGACCTGCGCGAGTCGATCGGCAAGCTGATGGACGTGTTCGCGCATCCGTCGGGCGCCCCGGCGTCGATCAACTACACGAGCGCTGCGCCGGAATACTCCGCCTTCGGCTGGCAGGTAAAGCTGACCCGGAACGTTCAGGAGTTCAGCACGCTCAGCTCCGCCGGCTCGGACGGATTCGTCCTCCAGGGCAGCGGGAGCGCGATCGTCCGCACGCCGGCGCGCTACGGCCGCGGGGTGCGACTGCTCGTCCGCGTCGTCTCGGCGCAGGGGACCTTTGCGCCCTCGACGCGCGCCGCGCGCGTCGGTCGCGGTCATCGAGTGGTAGTGAGCGTGCCCCTCGGGCCGTCGAACACGGCGCCGGAGTATTTCCTCGACGGGCCGCCGGTGGGGACGGCGGTGTACAAGACGCGAGTGTCGTTCGTCCGAATGCCGAGGTGACGGCGGCACCGGGTCGGGGTTTGCGGGCCCTCCCAAATACCCGGTCTCTGTCGCGATTCCGATGTGCCCGGGGGATCAGAGAACGAGGCCCCGGTGGTCGACGGCGGTGCCGGCACGGTCCCCTGAGCAGATACGCAGGCACCGCGCTATGGTGCGGCTGACCCGCCGTGCTCGCCCACGTCCCGGGGCAGTTTGACGAGCCTGACCTGCATCTGATATATCACTGACATGGTCAGTCCCTCAGGCGAGCACTCGTCCTCTTCCCAAGCCGCCGCGTCTCCCGGGGCGTCCGCCACCGTCGCGCAGCCGCAGGCCGGCTCCGATCCTCCGCCCGCAGCGTCGCTGGCGCCCAAGCAGCAGGTGGTGATCATCGGCGCCGGCATCGTCGGGAACGGCCTCGCCTACCACCTCACGCGGCTCGGGAAGACCGGGGTCACGCTGATCGACAAGGGCCCGCTGCCCAACCCGGGTGGGTCGACCGGCCACGCCTCGAACTTCATCTTCCCGGTCGATCACTCCAAGGAGATGACCTCGCTGACCCTGGACAGCCTGCGCCAGTACGTCGAGATGGACGTGTTCATCAAGAGCGGCGGCATCGAGATCGCTCGGACGCAGGAGCGGATGCAAGAGCTGCAACGGCGGATGGCCTCGGCCAAGTCGTGGGGCATCGAGCCGGTCTCGATGCTCACGCCGGAGCAGGTCAAGGAGCACATCCCCTTCATCAACGAGGAGCTGATCCTCGGCGGCTTCTACACCCCCGGCGCCGGCGTGGTCGATTCGCTCCGGGCGGCGACCATCATGCGCGAGCGCGCGCAGCAACAGGGCCTCACCGTGTTGGCCAACACCGAGGTGCTGGGGCTCGACGTCGAGCACGGACGCGTCACCCGAGTACGGACGACCCGCGGCGACATCGAGGCCGAGCAGGTGGTGATCGCCACCGGCGCCTGGAGCCCGCGGCTGGCCGGGATGGCGGGCGCCTACATCCCGCTCACCCCGATGATCCACCAGATGATCGACATCGGCCCGGTGCCCCGCTTCGCGGACGCCAAAGGCATGATCGAGTTCCCGATCGTCCGGGACATGGACACCAATATGTACGAGCGCCAGGAGGGGACGGGGCTCGAGATCGGCTCCTACGCTCACCGGCCGATCACGCTCGACGCGGACGAGATCCCGTCGATCGACGAGTCCGCGCTGACGCCCACCGAACTCCCGTTCACCCAGGAGGACTTCGATCCGCAGATGGAGATCGCGCTGGAGCTGATGCCGGAGATCGTGGGCGACGAGAGCGTCGGCGTGAAGTACGCCATCAACGGCGTCCTCTCGGTCACTCTCGACGGCATGCCGCTGCTGGGCGAGACGCCCGAGGTCAAGGGCCTGTGGTCGGCGGCTGCGATCTGGATCAAGGAGGGGCCCGGGGCGGCCAAGACGCTGGCCGAGTGGATGGTGCACGGCGAGTCGGAGATCGACGTCTACGAGTCGAATATCGCGCGCGTCTATCCGCACCAGCGGACCAAGAATCACATCAAGGCCCGCGCCTCGGAGGGTTTCAACAAGATGTACGGGATCGTCCATCCCGGCGAGCAGTGGGAGAGCAGCCGGCGCGTGCGGCTGTCGCCGTTCTACGAGCGCGAGCGGGAGCTCGGCGCGATTTTCTACGAGGCCGTCGGCTGGGAGCGGCCCCAGTGGTATGAGTCAAACCGGACGCTGCTCGACGAATACGGCGATCGCGTCACCCGGCGCGAGGCCGAGTGGGAGTCCCGCTGGTGGTCGCCGATCATCAACGCCGAGCACCTGGCGATGCGCGACCGCGCCGGGATGGTCGACCTGACCGCGTTCGCGGTGTTCGACGTCACCGGTCCCGGCGCCCTCGCCGCCGTGCAGCGCACCGCGATGCGCCAGATGGACGTTCCCGTGGGACGGGTCGTGTACACGCCGATCCTCTCGCCGAGCGGCGGCTTCAAGGCGGATCTGACGATCATGCGCATGGCCGACGACGTATTCCGCGTGGTCACCGGTGGCGCCTACGGAATGTCTGACCTCAAGTGGTTCAAGGACCAGCTGCCGGTGGACGGCTCCGCGCAGATCGCCGACCAGACCAGCTCGTTGTGCACGCTTGGGTTGTGGGGTCCCCGCGCGCGTGACATCCTCGGCAGCGTCACCGGCGATGACATCTCACACGAGGGCTTCCCGTTCGCCCGCTGGAAGACGATCGAGGTCGGTCCGCTGCAGGTGCTGGCCTCACGGATCTCGTACGTCGGCGACCTCGGCTGGGAGCTCTACGTCCCGATGGAAGAGGGCGCCCGGCTGTGGGACATCATCGCCCAGGCCGGTGAGCCCCACGGCATCGTGCCGGCGGGCATCGGCGTGTACGGCACCACCGGTCGCCTGGAGAAGGGGTATCGCGCCTATGGTGCCGAGCTCGAGGCTGACTTCAACGTGGTCGAGGCGGGAATGGCCTGGGGCAAGGTCAAAGAGCAGGACTTCGTCGGCAAGCAGGCGCACCAGCGCCACCGCGATGAGGAGCCAGCCACGCACATGTGCACCCTGACCGTCGATGACCACACCTCGAGCAGCGGCGTCAAGCGCTACATGCTCGGCGGCGAGCCGGTCGTCACTCGCGACGGTGAGCCGCTGGTCGACCGCAAGGGACGCCGCTCGTACGTGACCAGCGCCGGCGCGGGCCCTTCGGTCGGTAAGCACATCCTGATGAGCTACCTGCCGCCCGAGCGGGCGAAGGTGGGTGAAGAGCTGGCCGTCGAGTACATGGGTGAGCGCTACCCGGTCACGGTGGGCTCGGCCGACTCGACGTCGCTGTTCGATCCGGACAACTCCCGCGTCCGCTCATGAACATCCTCGTGTGCGTCAAGCGAGTCCCGCTGACCGGAGGCAAGATCGTGCTCACCGACGACGAGCGGGCGATCTCGACCCGGCACCTCGGCTTCACGGTCAGCCCGCATGAGGAGTGCGGGGCCGAGGAGGCGGTGCGGCTGGTCGAGCAGCATGGCGGCTCCTCGACCGTGCTCACGCTCGGTCCCCCTGAGGCCGAGGAACAGCTCCGGGGCATGATGGCGATCGGGATCGACCAGGCCATCCACCTGGTCACCGACGGCTCGGAGTGGGATCCGCAGGCTACGGCGGCGGCGATCGTGGGCGCAATCGGCCTCGGCTCGAACGAAACGCCCGACCTGATCCTGTTCGGCAACGAGTCCGCCGACGCCGGCAACTACCAGGTGCCGATCCGCGTCGCGCAGGCGCTCGCTTGGCCGTGCGTCAACGGGATCAAGGGCATCTCCGTCCAGGACGGCCAGCTGCGCTGCGAGCAGGAGGTCGACGGTGGACGTGACATCTACCTCGTGCCGGCGCCGGCGGTGGTCAGCGTCAAGGAGGGCATCAATCTGCCTCGCTACCCCTCGGTGCCAGGGCGGCTGCGGGCCAAGCGCAAGCCGCTGGTCAGCACCGAACCGATCAAGTCGCAAGCCAAGCTCGAGATGATCAGGCTGCGGCTGCCCCCGGGCACAGGCAAGCAGGTGGAGATCCTTGGCCGCGGCCCCGAGGCCGCTCCGGCGGTGGTCGGAATCCTCGGCGAGCTGGGGTTGCTATGACCACGCTGGTGTTCGTCGAGGACGTGGGCGACGAGCTCTCCCAGCAGGCGCTGGCCTTCGCCCGAGCGGTCGATCCGGTGCTCATCGCCGTGACGATCGGCGACGACACGCCGTACGCCCCCGCCGCCTGGGCCGAGGCCATCGTTGAGGCCATCGGCATGCGCGCCCCTCAGAGCGTCATCGGCCCCGGCACCGACCGCGGCAACGAGGTGCTCGCCCACGTGGCGGCGAAGCTCGACCTTCCGATGGCCGCCAACTGCACGGTCCTCACCCCCGGCAGCCCGGCCGCCGTGACCCGCGTGCGCTGGGGGGGCAGTCTGTTGGAGGAGGCGACCGTGCACGCCTCCCCGCTGCTGGCCACCGTGGCTCCACACGCTGTCACGGCCGACCCGGCCGCCGCCGGCATCCAGCCCGAAACACTGCGGGCAAACCTTGAGGGACCGGACGGAGTCGTCAAGGTGTCCGAGCGCGTCGAGGCGGCGTCGGCCGGCGTCTCCCTGACCGAAGCGCCGGTCGTGGTCTCTGGCGGCCGCGGCGTCGGCTCCTCGGAGGGCTTCGCCCCACTTGAGGAGCTCGCCGCGCTATTGCACGGAGCCGTCGGGTGCTCGCGCGCAGTGACCAGCGCGGGATGGCGTCCGCACACCGACCAGGTCGGGCAGACGGGCAGCAAGGTCTCACCGGAGATCTACATCGCCTGCGGGATCAGCGGAGCGACCCAGCACATGGCCGGCTGCAAGGGGGCCAAGACGCTGCTGGCCATCAACCCGGACGGCGAGGCGTCGATCTTCGCCAACGCGGACTACGCTGTGATCGGGGATCTGCACGAGGTGGTTCCGGCGATCTCCCAGGAGATCAAGAAAGCGAGAGGGACATAGGCATCGCCGTCAGCGCTGTGCTGCTGGCCGCGGCGTTCGCGGTCAGCGGGACGTTGTTCGTGACCCGGGTGCGATTCTTGACCGCGCTGGCCCGTTCGGCGCCGAAGTCCGATCGCAGCGGTGACGTCCCCCGCCGGCTCCGCAACGAGGCGACGATCGTGCTCGGACAGCGCAAGCTGCTGCAGCGGTTCGTGCCGGGTCTGATCCACGCCTTCATCTTCTGGGGCTTCCTCGTCCTCGCGCCGACGATCGTGATGGCGCTGATCGGCGTCGTCGACAAGCACTCGACCTTCCCGTGGCTCGGCGATCAGGGATGGTTCGCGTTCCTGGTCGACCTGTTCGCGGTGCTGGTGCTGGTCGGCGTGGTGTGCGCGCTGTGGATCCGCAAGGTGCAGCGACCGCAGCGCTTCCAGGGTTCGCACCTGAGAGAGGCCGACCTGATCCTGGCCATGATCGCCATGATCGCTCTCACGCTGCTGCTCTGGCACGCGTCCCGGATCGCGCTGGGGCTCAACGAGTGGCCCCGGGGCGACGCGCTCGTGTCTAACGTGCTCTCGCATCTATTCGGCCACGACGGGACGACCCGCGTGCTCGAGCGAGCTTTTGTCTGGGCGCACGTGCTCACGATTCTGTCGTTCCTCGCCTACCTGCCGCGGTCGAAGCACCTGCACATCGCCACGGCCGCGATCAACGTCTGGTACGGGCGCACCGGGCCCGGGGGACGCCTCGAGCCGCTGCGCTTCGATGACGAGGACGTGCCCGAGGAGGAGATCCGCTTCGGCGCAGGCACCGCGGCCGATCTGAACTTCAAGCAGGTGCTCGACGCGTACTCCTGCACGGAGTGCGGGCGCTGTCAGGACGTCTGCCCGGCCTTCGGCACGGGCAAGCTGCTCTCGCCCAAGCTGGTGATCATGGGACTGCGGGACCAGGTGTTCGCCGAGGGTGCGTCGGTGCTGAAGTCCCGTGGTGGCGGTGGAACGGGGGAGCTTGCACCGCTGGTGCCGAACGCGGTGCCCGAGGAGTCGATCTGGGACTGCGTCACCTGCGGCGCCTGCGTCCAAGCCTGCCCAGTGTCGATCGAACACGTCGATCACATCGTCGACCTGCGGCGCCACCTCGTGATGGTCGAGTCGAGCTTCCCGGCTGAGGCGGAGCCGATGTTGCGAGACATCGAGCGCTCATCGAACCCGTGGGGGCGGGCACAGTCAGAACGCGCCGACTGGGCGCAGGATTTGGGCGTGCGAATCCTCGAGCCGGGCGACGATGCGCCCGAATATCTCTACTGGGTCGGGTGCGCGTCCTCGTTCGACGAGCGCGCCCGGCGCACCGCCGAATCGACGGCCAAGCTGCTGCAGACCGCGGGCGTCGACTTCGCCATCCTCGGC
>CAXMLR010000267.1:0-12632 GCA_964194275.1 uncultured Solirubrobacterales bacterium | reverse complement strand
GACGTTCGACGCGCGGGTCAGCGTGATCCCATGGCCGGCCACACGGGTCGCGCCGACGATCAGTTGCGGCCCGTCGGGGTGTTGAAAGGCCGCGATCGATGCGTCCCGCGCCGCCAGCGAATCTGACCCCAGGAGGTGCAGCGCGGCCGGGAAGTGCTTGACCACCGCCTCCTGGACCTCGACGTGGCGCGCGAATACGACGAGGGCCTCGCCCGAGGCGAGGAAGTCCTCGATCCAGGCGAGCGCTGCCGCCAGCTTGCCGCGCGCGGCGATGCGCTGGAGCGCTCCGAGCTGCGCGAGCCGTTCGGCCCGCAGCGTTGCGGCGATTTTGGCGCTGAGCTCGCTGAGGTCGAACGGCTGGGCTCGCAACCACTCGACCACGTCCCGCTCAGCGAGCCGGTACTCGGCGTCGTTGGTGAGCGCGACGGGCACCACCACCTGCCGCTTGGCCGGCAGCTGAGGCAGCACATCGGACTTCAGCCGGCGCACGAAGCAGTGGCGGCGCAGGTGCCAATGGAGGCGCTCTTCGCTGCGTTCATCCTTGAACTGCTTCGAGAACCGCACACCGGAACCGAAGTCATCCAGCCGGCCGATCACGCGCAGCTGTGCGATCAGCTCATCGGCGTGGTTGAGGACCGGAGTTCCCGTGAGCGCCAGGCGCAGGCCGTCCGATGGGACGACCGCTGCGAGCTGGCGCACGGCCTGCGTCCGCTTCGCCCGCGGGTTCTTGCAGTAGTGAGACTCGTCGATGACGAGCGCCCGCGGGCGGTGGCGGGCAAGCGTGTCCCGGTGTGCCGCGACGATCTCGTAGTTGAGGATCGTGATCTCGCCCGTGGGCGGAACCGCGACCCGCCCCTCGATCACAACTACGCTGCGATGCGGCAGCCACTTCTCTGCCTCACGCTGCCAGGTGAGCTTGATCGAGGCCGGACAGACGACGAGGGCCGGGTACGCGTCGTCGGCCTCGAGCGCCGCGAGTGCCTCGACCGTCTTCCCCAGCCCTTGCTCGTCGGCGAGAAAGCACCGGCGCGCGCCGAGCACGTAGTGGACCCCGGCCCACTGGTAGGGAGCGAGCTCGCCGCCGAGCACGGCGGCCACGGATGCGATCGGCTCGCCGTGTCCCGCGCGGGACCGCCCGACGGCTGCGGCCGCTTCACGGCGCTCCTCGACCAGTCTTGCTGTCACCTCGGCGGCGACCCCCGCCACCTCGACATCGTGGCGGGCGATGAACTCGTCGAGCTGGTCGGCGAGCCAGGGATCGAGTGGCAGCGCACGCGTGCCGCGAGCCCCCGGTAGCTGCTCGAACGCCACCCCGATCTCCGGATCCCAGATCACCTCGAGCCGCAGCTGCTCGCCGTCCACGCCGCGGAAATACACGAGGCGGGCCGGCGCCGGAGTCTCGCCGCGCGCGACGAGCCACAGGCAGCGCTCGGCCGCCGCATCGAGGCGCGCAGCGGGCTCCTCGCGCAGTGCCCGAGCTGCGTCGATGGTCAGTGGCACGAGGAGCGTGCCGTCCTCGCGCTCGATGGCGTCCGCGCTCAGGCGTTCGGGCACCGCGCCCGCGAGGGTCTTCAGAACCCACCAGCCACGGCCGTCGTAGCGGGTAGTGCGCACGTAGCCGAGCCAGTGCGCTCGCACTCGCTCGAGCCACTCGACGACGTCGTCGGCTGCAACCAGATGAGCGTTCCGGGCGAGTAGCTCGGTGACCTGGATAGCCGCCCAGTCATCGGCCGGCGCCCACCACTCGCGCCGGTCCCAGTCAAAGCGCCGCCCCGGGATCGCGCGCACCAGCTCGACCAGCTCGCGCTGATACGGGAACGCGAGCACGACGTTCTGGCCGCCGTTCCCGTCGGGACGTAGCTCGACGTTCGGGCGATGGGGCACCTGCCTCATGCTCCTCAACGCTAGCGCCGGGATCTCAGCCATCTGCCAGCCTTGGGGTAAGCTGGCTTGCCCGCCGCCACAATCGCTCGCCGGACCGTGGAGCGGATGCTCAGGGAAGTGGCCGGGATCTCGGTAGAGCTCGGCTGGATCGAGGTAACGAACTGAAAGCCGTAGTGATGCACGC
The DNA here is from genome assembly GCA_964194275.1 of uncultured Solirubrobacterales bacterium. Classification (GTDB taxonomy): domain Bacteria; phylum Actinomycetota; class Thermoleophilia; order Solirubrobacterales; family Solirubrobacteraceae; genus Palsa-465. The sequence continues at coordinate 10,564 of CAXMLR010000267.1, read as the reverse complement.
GACGGGTAGCGAGGACGTGCTGCGCGTCGAAGAATTGGAGCGCCCCGAGGCGGACGAGGGCGAGGTGCTGATTAGGGTCCGAGCCGCGGCAATAAACCCGGTCGACTGGAAGTACCGCAGAGGTATCGTTGAGCGGCAGCTTCCCGCTGTCCTCGGCGAGGACGTTTCCGGAACCATCGAGGTGTCGCGGGCCGAAGGCTTCGCTCCCGGGGACGAGGTGCTCGGCCTCAGCACCACTGGCGGCTACGCCGAGTACGCCGTCGCCCCGGCAACAGCGATCGCGATCAAGCCCGAGGCGCTGAGCTACGAGCAGGCCGCGGCGCTACCGGTGTCCGGGATGACCGCGTGGCAGGGACTGTTTCGCTGCGGGCGCCTCCAGTCTGGCCAGACCGTGCTGGTCGCCGGCGCCGCCGGCGGCGTCGGCCACCTCGCGGTGCAGTTTGCAAAGCAAGCTGGCGCACGGGTGATTGGTACCGGGTCGTCCCGCAGCCGGGATTTCGCCCTGAGCCTCGGGGCCGATGAGTTCATCGACTACACGCGCGAGGACGTTGGCGATGCGGTGAGCGGGGTTGATCTTGCCCTGGATACGGTGGGCGGAACGACGACCATCTCGCTCGTCGCCACGTTGCGCGAGGGTGGAACGCTCGTCACGGTCGCCTATCCACCGCAGGTCCCTCCTCGTGAGGACCACATCACCGTCGAGCCGCTGATCATGACACCGAGCGCACGGCAGCTCGGGCGGATCGCCGAGCTGGTCGCGTCGGGGGAGGTGCGCGTCGAGATCGCGGAGCGGCTTCCCCTGGCCGATGCGAAGCGGGCACACGCACTCAGCGAGTCGGGGCACACGCGCGGGAAGATCCTCCTCACCGCCCGGTCCTCGGGCCACGCGCGCCGCGCCGGGTGATGCCCGGTCACGCGGAAGATGCGTGAGACGGGCATGTCACATTTCCCTGGCTGAACCTAGCGTGCCATCCCAAGCCCGGATCGCCTGCTCCCTGAATGCGGCTGGGCACGCTGCCCGCCGCGCGATGTGGGAGAGACTGGCTGGCCGCGCGTTGCGCGAGCATCAAATGACTCCTCGCGGAGTGAGGCTCGTGTTTACCCGTGGGTGGGGTGGCGAGGAGGAGCTCCGAGAGCTGGCGCGTCTTGAGGCAGAGTGCTGCGCCTTTGCCGACTGGCGGGTCGAGGACCACGGCGAGCGACTCGTTCTGGACGTGAGCGCAGATGCCGACGGAGTCGGCGTCCTCCAGACGATGTTCGACGATCTTGAGCGCGTCGCGGGTCAGAGGTGAGATCGCGTGCCAGGCGGCGCTGAAGCGAGACCCCCGTACATTGGGCCCTCGTCATACAAGGACGGGCGGAAGCTGCTCACGTTCAAGGCCGGCTAGAGAACGGCGATCCCACCCGGCGCGCCCGATGTGATCTGACCGACGACGGACCCTCCCACCTCAGCTGCCCGGTTCGACCGAACCGAAACCAGCAGACCGCCTGAGGTTGTCGCGTCCGTGACCAAGCGCCGGCGCCATGCAGACACGGAGGGGGCGTACGTCGCGTAGTGCTCAGCTTGCTCGCGATTGCGTCGGCTACCGCCGGACACCGCGCTCTCGTCCTCCAGGAGTAGATCGACCCCCTCGATGAACGGAATCGCGTCCGCGTAGAGCTCAGCCGCGACACCGCTCTCGCGCGCCAGCGAGTGCAGATGCCCAAGCAGGCCGAAGCCGGTCACGTCGGTTGCGGCGTGCGCGTCTGCGCGGAGCGCGCGCGCGCTGGCTTGCGCGTTCAGTTCAGTCATCACCCGCACCGCGCGCTGAACGAGCTCGTCGTCGGCGAGGCCGTGCTTGCGCGCGGTCACGATCGCGCCGACCCCGAGCGGCTTGGTCAGAACGAGCAGATCGCCGGGTAGGGCCGAGGCGTTGGTGAGCATGGCACGAGGATTCACCGTGCCGGTCACGGCGAGACCGTACTTCGGCTCAGGATCGTCGATCGAGTGTCCGCCGACGATCGCACACCCAGCCTCCTCGGCGACTGAGAGCCCGCCTTCGAGGATCGCTCCCAGCACTTGGGCACCTAGGCGCTCGAGGGGAAAGGCGACGATGTTGAGTGCGGTGAGCGGGATGCCTCCCATCGCGTACACGTCCGACAGGGCGTTCGCAGCTGCGATGCGGCCGAAGTCGAACGGGTCGTCGACGATCGGGGTGAAGAAATCAACCGTCTGCACGAGCGCGAGGTCGTCGCGCAGCCTGAATACGGCCGCGTCATCCGCGGTCGAGGCGCCGACCAGCAAACGCGGATCGACCGAAGGACGCAAGCTACGCACGATCGGTAGCAGAGCTGCCGCGGGAAGCTTGCAGCCGCAGCCGGCTCCGTGAGCCAGAGACGTGAGAGGGATTGGAGTCGCCGGGATGTGCCGATACGCTACCGGCGCAGTCGAGGACGCGGTGAGCTTCGCCGAGCCGTCTGGTCAGGCACACATGCGATCACCGGGAATGTCCGCAGCCCGATCAACAGGCGGGAGCTGTGGGCTACCCGGCACAGCTCCGGTCACCCGCCCGATCGCGACCGACCGAGTACGGTTTGCGAAGTGCGCATCGGCGTCATCGCCATACCGGGATGCTTTGACTCAGGACTGACCAGCGTGCTCGATGTGCTGCGTATCGCCGAGGACCTGCGGCCCGGGGTCGACATCCACATACCCCCACTCGAGGTTCAGGTCGCCGGGTTCAGAGCGGAGGTGAAGACCTACGGCGGCTTGACCGTGCCGGTGCAACGGATGCTCGCCGACGAGGGCGCCGACGGGCTGGACCTGCTCGTCGTACCCGGGCTGGGAGCAAAGTTGGCCGATGGTGTTGAAGCTGAACTGAATGCTCCCGGCGTCCTGCGGTTGCGCAACTTTCTCTCCGAGGGAGGAGTTGGGCCCAATCACCGTCTCGCGGCCGCCTGCACCGGCAGCTTCGTGCTCGCGGAGGCGGGCCTGCTCGATGGCCGCGCGGCGACCACCAGCTGGTGGCTGAGCGCCATCTTCCGCCGACGCTACCCCCGGATCGAGCTCGACATGTCCCGGATGATCGTGCACAGCGGACCCATTACCACGGCCGGAGCCGCGTTCGCCCACATCGACCTGGCCATCAGCATCGTCTCGCGCGTCAGTCCCCAGCTCGCAGAGATCACCGCCCGCCATCTGCTCATCGACGAACGACCTGCCCGTAGCACCGAAGCCGCGATCGGGCACCTCGCGGCCACCGACGAACTGGTGACCGAGTTCGAAGAATGGCTCAGGGCGCGGCTCGATCAGCCGATCAAGATCGCCGCGGCCGCCGCACAGCTCGGAACGACACGCCGCACCCTCGAGCGGCATGTCCGCACCCGAACCGGCATCAGTCCCCATGCGCTCCTCCAACAACTGCGCATCGAGCGCGCCCACCACCTGCGCCGAACGACATCGCTCGGCATCGAGCAGATCGCTCCCAGAGTCGGCTATCGAAACGGCTCGACCCTACACCGACTGCTGCGCAAGACCGTCTGAGCTCCCGTGGCTGTCGGCGGACCGTCAACCATCGCGTCTCGACGGGAAGCGCTCAGCTCGACGGCCGGGCTGCTGCAGCGTGAGACGGACCCACGCGACGCGAGCCGAGACGTACACCGGCACTGCGATCCCGCTGCGACCCATGCACAACGGACAGTTTTTCCCATTGCGACGGCTGCCTCGTGTGAGCGCATCATTGTGAAAGGCTGACCGGATGCGCTTGAGCGAAGCTGCCCGGCAGGCCTGGCCGCCGTTCGTGCTGGTCACCGGGCTGTTGCTGATCGGGATCGTCGCCCACGCCGACGGCCTGTTTGATCAGGCCGGTCGGCTGCTCGAGCGGATCCCCGGCCCACCGGCGGCGTTGCTGGGCGCGAGCGTAGTCGTGGTGGTCGCGGTGACTGCCGTTCTGAATCTCGACACGGCGGTTGTGTTCCTGACCCCTGTGCTTGTGCTCGCCGCCCGGCGACGCGGTTTGAACGAGGAGCCGTTTCTGTACGCGGCGGTCTACATGGCCAACGCCTCGTCCCTCTACCTTCCCGGTTCGAACCTGACCAATTTGCTGGTTCTGGCGCGGGATCCGATCTCGGGTGGGACGTTCATGGCGAGGCTGTTCGTGCCCGCGCTCACTGCAACCGTCGTGACGGCGATCGGCATCTATCTGCTGTTCCGAAGCAGGCTCAGGCCACTGACCCCAGCGAGCGCGGTGAAGTCCGTGGGGCAGATCCGTCTCGGGATCGGAGTGCTGGCCGCCGCCGCAGCGGCGGCAGCGACGGTCGCGCTGCGCCATCCGGCCCTCCCGGTTCTGTGCATCGGACTGCTGGCTGTCGCCTGGCAAGTCGCGCGCGGAAAGGTCGACGTTCGCAGCGTGCTGCGAGCCGTGGGACCCGGGGTGCTCGTCGCGCTGTTTCTGGCCAGTGTGGCCCTCGGGGTGCTGGCCCGGTCCTGGAATGGCCCGGCCACGCTTCTGGCGGGCGCCGGCCGCGCCGAGACGGCAGTGATCGGATCGGTCGCTGCGATCATTGTCAACAACCTCCCCGCCACCGTGCTGCTCTCCGCTCACGCGCTGCCACACCCTCGAGCGCTTCTCCTCGGTTTGAACATCGGACCGAACCTCGCAGTCACCGGCTCGCTCTCGGCCTACCTCTGGTTCCGGGCCGCGCGCCAGGTCAACTCCGCGCCCTCGATCACCGCGTTCTCGCGCCGTGGAATCATGCTTGCGCCGGCCGCGATCCTTGCAGCGCTCGCCGCCACCAGCCTCCTGGCTGCCCCGAATTAACAGACAAGGGCCACATGGATGGCCGCGCTTCGGTCAACCTGTCGAGCCGGGTCTTGATTCCGTGGGTATCCAGTGAAGGACGGCTCCATCCAGACCCGTACCGTCGCCATCTGACGACGGTACCGCAGACCCGGCGGCTCACCCGGCTGACTACTGAACCGTCTCCGCCTGCAGCTCGGCCTCGAGCTTCTGGGTCGCTGCCGGTCGGTGCTCGGGAATCATCGGACCCTCGCCGGCCGGATCGACGACATCGCTCTCGAAGAACGCGTAGCGGCCCTCGAGCACGGACTGGGCGGTCTTGTACTGGGCGGCGTCGTTGTTTGACCACAGCTCGTGAAACAGTCGGTCGCTGCGGGCCCGCGCCTGCATGCAGAACAGATCGGCCAACTCGTAGATCGCGGCCTGGTTGGCGGGGTCGTCCTGTCCGAGCGTCGAGGCGTACGTGCACGCGCTGGCGATGGCGAACAGCTCCGCCCCGATGTCGACGATCCGACCCAGTAGGGCGCCCTTCTGTTCGAGCTTGGCCTGGTAGCGACCCATGGCATAGAACGTCGAACGCGCCAACTTACGCGAGCAGCGCTCGGCGTAGCGCAGATGCCTGGCAAGCTCACCGAACTCGTCAAATGACGACCGGCTCTGGCCCTGGCCAACGGTAAGCGACGGGAACCACTTGGCGTAGAACGCCCCCGCCTTGACCGCGAGCTTGGCCTTCTCGGCCAGAGCTGCGTCGCCGAGCAGGATGTCGCCGGCGACGCTCAAGTGCTGGTCAACCGCTTCACGCGCAATCATCAGATGCATGATCTCCGTGGAGCCCTCGAAGATCCGGTTGATCCGCATGTCTCGCAGCATCTGCTCCGCGGGCACCGGCTTCTCACCGCGCGCGGCCAAGGACTTGGCCGTCTCGTATCCGCGGCCGCCACGAACCTGGACCATCGTGTCGACAGCCTCCCACGCGCGCTCGGATCCGTAGAGCTTGGCGATCGCCGCCTCGATGCGGAAGTCGCGCTGCTTGTCATCGGCCAGGCGTGAGGCCACGTCGACGAGCGCCTCCAAGCCGAACGCCGTGCCGGCGATGAAGGCGATCTTCTGCGCGACCGGATCGTGCTTGCCGAGCGGCTGCCCCCACTGCTTGCGCTCGTTGGCCCACTGGCGCACGATCTTCAGCGAGTACTTGGTCGCGCCCACACAGATCGCGGGCAGCGACAATCGGCCGGTGTTGAGCGTTCCCAGGGCGATCTTCAATCCTCTCCCCTCGCCCGCGATGACGTTCTCCTTGGGTATGTAGACATCCCTGAACTCCGTCACGGAGTTCTCCAGCCCGCGCAACCCCATGAACTCGTTGCGGTGGGTGACCGTCACACCCTCGGTATCCATCGGACAGATGAACGCAGTGATCCCCCCCTTGGAACCCGCGGTCTTCGGTACAACAGCCATGACCACGACGACGTCGGCGATGTAGCCGTTGGTCGCCCACAGCTTCGTCCCGTTGATCGTGTAACCCTTCCCGTCCTCGGTCGGAACGGCCGTCGCCGACATCCGCGCCGGATCGGAGCCGACATCGGGCTCGGTCAACAGAAAGGCGGAGATGTGGTCCTTCGCCACCTTGGGCAGCCACTCGCGCTTCTGGGCCTCGGAGCCGTAAGTCTTCAGCGGCTCGGGCAGGCCGATCGACTGGTGGGCGGAGAGCAGCGTCGAGATCGCGGCGTGCCAGGTCCCGGAGAGGGCGAGCGCCCGGTTGTAGTAGACCTGCGTGAGGCCAAGACCGCCGTACTCCTTGGGGATCTTCATCCCCAGAGCGCCGAGGTCCTTCAGACCCTGGATCACTTCATCGCTGATCTTCGCGTTCTCCTCGATCTCAAGCGGATCAACGCGCTCGGTCAGGAACGCGCGCAGACGTCCGAGGAACCTCTCGCCGTCCCGGACCCGCTCGGGGTCAACGCGGGGCTGGGGATGGATCAGATCGAGCTGAAAATTTCCGAGATACATCTCGCGGCCGAAGCTCGGCTGCTTCCAATCGGCCTCTCGGCTCGCTTCGGCAACCTGCTTGGACTCTTCGTATGAGGGATTATTTGACGGCATGCCCACAGTGTTACGCATCCTGGTCAGTCCAACCCCGATGCCGCATGAGCGGCGAGAGAAGTAAGCTGTTGTCTCGATGAGCCTGATTCCGGGTACGCGGTTGATCAGATCAGCGATCGCTGTGTTCGCCGGAGCGCTGGGCTTGGTCATGCCGGCGCAGGCGGCGACGGTCGGCAACTTCTCCTACGGCGAGCTGCAATCAAGCGTGGTCGGGACGACTGGGTGCGGAACCAACTCGGCTGGCGAACCCGCCATCCATCTCTCCCGGGCAAACGACGTGTTCCTGGGCTCCGAACTCGGGATCGGCGGAGGGAGCGCGCTGTGGCGGGGACCCGGGTCAGTGGGCGGGGCGGCCGCCTCCGGCTGCGGCCTCGAATATCGCGGCCAGCCCAATGCGATCGCATTCGGCATCGGCGCGGCGGGCGGGGACGTCGACATTGCGCTGGGGAGTGCGCCCAACGCGAGCGGCAATTACAACGTGTACGTCGCGAGCCTGAATCTCGGCTCGGTCAATGTCGCACGCTCGACGGACAACGGCACCACCTTTTCGCAGTCGCCGGTGCAAGTCGGGCTACCGGTGGACGATCGTGAGTGGATCGCCGCGTTTGGCGCCAACACGTCGCTGCTGAGCTACCACGACGTCGCGACCAACAACATCGATGTGCTGCGCTCGGACAACGGTGGCCAGATCTACGCGCAGATCTCGCGGGTGATTCCTGCGACCGACTACAAGGCCACGAACAATGAGCTCGGCAACCTCGTGATCGATCACCAGAACCTCCCCGACACCACCGGCGATTTCTACGCCTATCAGGCGTTCGTGGCGCCGTCGAGCCCTTCTGGCACCAGCAACAACGAGGCGTTCGTCGGGGTTTCTGCCGACGGCGGCCACACCTGGTCAAACCATCCGATCCCGTGCAGCGTGGCGGCGCCGGCGACCGATCTCAACCACAACTTCCCGAACGTGTCGGTCGATCCGGCCGGCAATGTCTGGTACGCGTGGTCGGACGACAAGAGCGTGTACACGGCCAAGTCGAGCGACCACGGATCAACGTGGACCTGCTCCGGGCCGGTGAGCACGAACACCGCGCAGGCAATCTTCCCGTGGCTGGATGCGACGTCCGCGGGGGTTGACCTCGTTTACTACGGCGCGCCAACCACGACCAACCAGACCTGGTCGGTGTACTTCGCCCAGAACATCAGCGGATCCTGGAATGCGCCGCAGCCGTTGATGCCCGTGCACAAGGGTGCAGTCTGCGAGACGGGCGTGAACTGCACCACCGGCCGCCAGCTGTTCGACGACTTCGGCGTCGATACCGACAGTTCGGGCTGGGCGCACATCGCATTCTCACAGGACAGCCCGTCCCTCGGCGGTTCTGGGACATCGACCGGCTACGCAGTGCAAACCGGCGGCACAGCCGCAGGTACCCCGAACCGCTGAACCCGGCGAGACCGAGACCGTGGAGGCCAGCGCTCTGGTCCGAGGGCGTCGTCCTCACGCGCGGGCTCCCGCTCACGCAGTACCCCGCGCGAAGGCCATCCCGCCGGCAGGTGCCGACAGCCACGGGTGTGCGCCCAGCGCCGGAAGGTGAACCGCGATCAGATAGAGCGTGGCCAGGATCGCGGCGATCCACAGTGCGCGGCTGCGGGCGATCGCGGCCAGCGGTAGGAGCCACACCAGATACCAAGGCGCGAGCGAGGCAATCGAGGCGAGGAGCGCGAGGAAGGCCCAGCCGGCCGCAGCCACGACATCGGCGCCGCGCCGCGCCCGGATCAGCATCACGATCGCCGCAAGAGCGGTGCCGGCAGTGCACAGGCCGCGCACCAACCCGTCGATGTGCCGACCCAGCGCGGCCGCGAGGCGGTCAGGCCCGCTGAAGGCGATATCGAACTGAGGGTCGTGGACGATCCGCTGTAGTTGTTCGAACACGTGAGTGCCGGCCAGCAGCAGGGTGGGCACGGCGATCACCACCAATGCCGCCCCAGCGCCGACGAGCGCCGACGAGCGTCGGCGCGCGCCGAGGAGGACAAACGGCAGCGCCAAACCGAAGGTCAGCTTGACCGCTGCGGCGGCGGCGACGACGGCGCCCGCCAGTCGGTCGTGCCCGCGCAGCATCAGGGCTAGCGCGCAGGCCAGGAGCAGGGCCCCGAGCAGATCGTTGTGGGCCCCGCTCACGGCATACACGAGCAGCACCGGATTTAGCCCCACGAAGATCGCCGCGCGCACCGGGTTCAGTCCGCGACGGCGCGCAAGGTCAGCCACCAGGATCGCCGTGGCGATACCGGCCGCCCCCACCGCGGCCTTCAGAACCCAGAACGCCACGGCCGCCGAGACCAGTCCTAGCGGCGTGCTCAGCGCGGTGAAGAGCGGTCCGTAGGGACTGATCTGATGCTTCCAGTAGACGAACTGGAGGATCCCGTCGTGGGCGATCGCGCTGGGCGCAGATACGTAGGGGTTGAGCCCATGGACCGCCTCGCGCGCGTAGGCGATGTATCCGAAGGCGTCGCTCGAGACGATCGACGGCCCGAGCGTGAAGGCGAGGTGGGCCAGCACGATTGCCCCCACTGCCTGGCGCAGCGAGACCGAACTGGCGCAGGCCAGCGCGATGCCGTACGCGCTGAGCAGGACGATCAAGGCCACGCTAAGCGAGGACGGGCCGAGCCCGCCCAACAACGTTCCAAGGCCGTGCAGCGGCCCCTCGATCCACCTCGGTCGCGCATGGGTGGGTAGCTCCAGCAGGTAGGAACCCTCAGCGGCTCCGGCGGCGACCCACAGCGATCCGCCCGTTGCCGCGAGGAGCGCCGCGGTTCCGGCGACGCGGGCCACCGTCCCACCGCCCGTCCGCTCACGGCAGGCGAAGTCGGGGAGGCGGCGCAGTGCGACCGAGCTTGAGATCTCGCCGGCGCTCACGCCAGCAGCGCGCTCATGTCCCGCACCGCGCGCCACGTCCCCCGGGCGCTGCCGCTGACCTTGGAGCGGCCCCCGACCCGGGTGCGGTAGCTGACCGGCACCTCGAGCACTCTCCAGCCGTGGCCGGCTGCGCTCAGCACCATCTCCAGCGGCCAACCGAAGCCCCGGTCGCGCAGGTCGAGCGCCAACAGTGCTTCACGACGGGCGGCGCGCATCGGCCCGAGGTCGGTGAGCGGCAGGCCGCAACGGCGGCGCAGCTCGAACGCCAGGAGCCGATTGGCTGCTCGCGCATGCCATGGCCAAGCGCCGCTCACGGCTTCCCGGGCGCCGAGGCACAGATCCGTCTGCTGTTGCAGCACCGGACCGGCGACGCGGGACAGCTCGAGCGGATCCAGTGAGCCGTCACAATCCATGAAGCACACCACGTCGGAATCCGCCGCGTGCAACCCGGAGAAACAAGCGGCCCCAAAGCCACGACGCGGCTGATCAACGACCTTCGCCCCGAGCCGTCGGGCCAGTTCACCGGAGCCGTCCACCGAGCCGTTGTCGACCACCAGCGGCGCGAACCCTGCCGGCATCGCCGCCAACACGGCGGGGATGGCCTGCGCCTCATCGAGCACGGGGAGGATCACCTCGATCACACGCCGCAGGCTACGCGGCAAGTCCTTACGCCGGGCGAAATTCGGGCGCCGAGCTCTTCCCCCGGACAGCCTCGGCCCCTAGCGTGAAGCTCGTGATCCTGGTCACCGGCGGCGCCGGATTCATCGGCTCCCAC